>LUZO01000405.1 GCA_001603685.1 Bacteroidales bacterium Bact_23 | reverse complement strand
TCACAATGATTATTTTTGCTTTTTCGTAAACCCCCTTATCGGAGGGGACTCAAGCTTTGGTTATGATGATGAATGACAATCAAAATACGAAAATCCTGCTTATTGAAGATGATAAGGCGTTGGCAATCACTACAATGAACCTGCTCAGGATGAAAGGATACGATGTTACGCATGCAGGCGACGGGGCAATGGGAATACAAAAAGCCTTCGAGATTCTTCCCGATCTTATTTTGTGCGACATTTCGATGAACGAAGTCAGCGGCTATGATGTGTTTAATGTATTGAAGGAGAGCTCGGCCACTGCAATGATTCCTTTTGTGTTTCTTACTGCCAAATCTGAAATAAAAGACATCCGGTTCGGAATGCAGCTCGGTGCGGATGACTATATCGTTAAGCCTTTTGAATATGACGAGCTGCTAACCTCCATAGCTACCCGCCTGCATAAAGCCGAAGCTCACCGAAAAGCCAACGAAGAAAAGTTTTTAGCCCTTTCCATGATATCGCCTTACGGAATATTCATCTATCAGGGCGACCGTTTTATTGAAACCAACCCAAGCCTTTCAACCACACTTGGCTACAGCCGTAACGATTTGCTTGCCATGAGTTTCGGGGATATCATCGCCCCTGACGACAGAAAATCGGCTCTCGAAAAAATAGACCGCTGCCTGATGGGATTCGAAAAGGATATCCATCTGCAATTCAAAACAGTACATAAGGATGGTTATCTGGTTGATATGGAACTGTACGGTATCGTAGGGCTTAAGGTAAAAGGAAGATCCAGCCTGCTGGGAACCCTGATTGTTTCAAAACCCGATATCGCTGAAGTCCAGGATATTGAAGGAATTACCATCAATGAAATCGAGGAGTTCGAAAAGGCGGTTGACCTGCTGGCCGGAAAACGAAACTATGTATCTACTGAACTGATAAACAAACTGATTGCCGTTTTTAAGGACAGCGACTCAGAAAAGGAGAAAGCTTCAGAAGAGCTGGTCAGTTTTTCGGAGAGGGAAATAGAGGTGCTCGACCTGGTGTGCAAGGGGCTGTCAACCAAGGAAATTGCTGACAAGTTGTTTATCAGCAGCCGGACGGTAGAGAAGCACCGCGCCAATCTCATGACAAAAACCGATGCCAAGAATATCATTGAAGTGATTATCTATGCGGTAAAACATAAACTTATCGATATCTGACCGTCGTTCCCCCGTTTTTTTATTTGCATTGCCCTGCCTGCGCAATTGTTGTGGTGCGCTCCGAAGTTGCGCATACAGCGATTTTGGGTGGCATAAAACTTTTTTATTTTTTTTAGAAATTCCTTTCAAATTTTGTGATAAAAACTATCTTTGCTACTCCCATTTGATACGACTCACCTATTAACAACTATAAAAAC
>LUZO01000404.1 GCA_001603685.1 Bacteroidales bacterium Bact_23 | reverse complement strand
ATATTATTGATATGAGCAAGAAAACAGATTTCATCGTCGGAGCATTGGCAGGGCTGGCAGTCGGCTCACTGCTGGGAGTTTTATTCGCCCCCGACAAGGGAGTGGAAACTCGCAAAAAGATTGCAAAAAAAAGCAAACAAACTGCCGAAGACCTGAAGGAAAAGTTCAACGAGTTCGTTGATAATGTCGCCGAGCACTTTGCCAAAGAAAAGGAAACCATTGAGGAGATAGTGGAAGAGGCCGGGGAATAGTAACGAACCCGATTGTATGTAAGTGAACAAAGGCAGCATGAATGATTCAAATGCTGCCTTGTTGTGAAATTATGACATTTATCTGATAAACTCAGAGTCAGTCAATTGCCGGTGGTATGGTTTGTGCGGAACTTCTGCTATGATTTAAACCCGGATACCCATTTACAATTCCGGTGAGACATAACCGTATCGGCATAACCAGTGACTGTAAAACTGATAAACAACCCGAACCATGACAGAGAAAGACCCATTATTTGAGCCATTGATGCAACGCACCGAAGAATACATCAAAACAACGGTGGAATTGTATCAGATGAAAGCCATTGACAAAGCCTCTGAAATTGCTTCAAATCTGGCCTCCAAACTGATCGTGCTGATTTTTTTAATGGCTTTTATGCTGTTCCTGAATTTTGGCATTGCCTATCTGCTTGGAACATGGTGGGATTCCATAGCGCTGGGTTTTCTGGTGCTGGCAGCCTTCTACGCCATTTGTGCGCTGCTGATTATGTTTGTATTCGGCCGTACCATTAAGGTTCGCCTCCGCAATGCGATTATCAGTCAATTTTTAAACTAACGCCCTATGACAGAACCAACTCCACATACCAGGCTTCTGGAAACCATTGCCGCGCTTGAGGAAAAGCAGGCCGCACAGAAGGAATTGCTGCAGGTTCAGTTCAGGGAGACATACGAAGAACTGAAGCCGGTAAACCTGCTCAAACGGTCGATTCAGGGGGCGTTTGAGCTGAAAGGAAACGGAAAGGCATTGCTTGGGCTGGCAGCTCCGCTGCTGATGGGATATGCAACAAGCAAATTCGGCCGCAGGAAAGCTGCGGCTAAAGCTGCACCCGAAGGATTCCTCAACAATCTGGCCACCTTTGTGGTCAACAATCCCGATCTGCTGGTAACCCTGGGCGGCCTGATTTCCGGGCTGTTTCGCAAAAAACGGACAGAAAAGTAATTCCTTACCGGTTTACTGACAGCAGCCCGGTCCGCAGCAGCCTGCAGGCTTTTCGCCGTAAACGGTAATGCTGTAAATCGCCGTTTCCGAAGCGTGATAGGCTGCAATTTCCTCTTCGTTCAGGTAGTTCCTTAAAATATCGTCCGGCACAATGATGGGTTTCTCCCTTTGAAGAATCAGGTTTTTAAACCCGGCATCCCGGATGATATTCAGATAATCTTCTTTTTGGATTGCGCTGGCTACGCAGCCGGCATACATTTCGGCGGCACTTTTTATTTTTTCGGGCAAACTGCCGGTAAGCACGATGTCTGAGATGCTGAAATGTCCGCCTTTCCTTAAAATACGGTAAACCTCACTGAATGCCTTTGGCTTGTCGGGCACGAGATTCATCACACAATTGCTGATAACCACATCCGCAACTCCCTGCCCAACAGGAATGTTTTCAATATCTCCCAGGCGGAATTCCACATTGTTGAACTTCAGCTTGTCAGCATTTTCTCTGGCTTTTTCCACCATTTTTTCGGTGAAGTCAATGCCGATTACTTTCCCCGTCTCTCCTGTTTCATGCCGGGCAACAAAGCAGTCGTTTCCGGCTCCGCTACCCAGATCAACAACAAGGTCGCCCTTTTTAATTCTGGCAAACTCTGTGGGCAAGCCGCAGCCCAGTTTCAGGTCGGCATCGGGGTTATAGCCCGCAAGATGCTCATAATCATCGCTCATAATGCTGTATGCGTCGGTTGAGCAGCCACCGCTTCCGCAGCATGATGAGGCATTCCGTTCCTTATCCTGTAAAGCAATTTCACTGTATTTTTGCTTTACCATTTCCTTGATTTCATCGTTGTTGTTCATGGATTAAAGTTTTGGTTAACAGCATTTCGGACTCTGTTCCGCTAGCCTGCCGGAGATATTTGCAAAATAAGTTTTCAGTTTTTCAATAGCCTGTTCGTCAATGCAGTAGCAAATGGCATTGCCCTCGACATTTCCCTTGATTAAGCCCGCGTTTTTCAACTGCTTCAGGTGTTGCGAAACCGTGGGCTGGGCAAGTGGTAATTCATCCACAATATCGCCGCAGATGCATGCATCAACGCTCAGCAGGTATTCTATGATGGCGACCCTGGCAGGGTGCCCAAGCGCTTTGGCCAGCGATGCAACCGTTTTCTGAGTCTCGGTGTAATGAAGGGTGTTTGTCGCGCCCATGCCGTAGCTTTTTAGATTTTAATATTGCAATATTACGATATTGATTCCTGAAATAACTTAAAATTTTTGAGTTTTTTAAGGAAATGAACATATTCTCATTAAAAT
>LUZO01000403.1 GCA_001603685.1 Bacteroidales bacterium Bact_23 | reverse complement strand
CGTGGAAGTTGGTCTCTGAGTTTTTTTAAAAAAAGATGCATAGTTGTAGTATAGTAGTCTTAATCCTTGTTTTCGTGGAAGTTGGTCTCTGAGATTAACCATGATTGCGTCAAATGTTTCGATCGGCCAGAAAGTCTTAATCCTTGTTTTCGTGGAAGTTGGTCTCTGAGACCGGTGGTAGCTGTCGTTCCGAACCGGAACGGCAAAGTCTTAATCCTTGTTTTCGTGGAAGTTGGTCTCTGAGATTATTTTCTCTTTCCTCCTTAGTACGCTAAAGTTTATGTCTTAATCCTTGTTTTCGTGGAAGTTGGTCTCTGAGTGGCGGAAAAATTGACCAACTAAAACAAAAGTTTAACCGTCTTAATCCTTGTTTTCGTGGAAGTTGGTCTCTGAGTCCGAATAAGGATGTTGTTGTCATTGGCTTTAGACTTGTCTTAATCCTTGTTTTCGTGGAAGTTGGTCTCTGAGATTTGCAACCTTAGTTGCAAATAAGACCGGATATTTAGTCTTAATCCTTGTTTTCGTGGAAGTTGGTCTCTGAGAAATTGATTGAAGTCGAAAAGGCAAAAATTGCATATGGTCTTAATCCTTGTTTTCGTGGAAGTTGGTCTCTGAGAGCTGCAGGGTGGACGTCTTCCGGAAGGAACTACAGAGTCTTAATCCTTGTTTTCGTGGAAGTTGGTCTCTGAGAATGGTGAAGGCCGGGATGCTTTATGAAGCTAGGAGGTCTTAATCCTTGTTTTCGTGGAAGTTGGTCTCTGAGAGCTCGCCTCAATAGGGGTTCTCGTCCATCAGATCGATGAGTCTTAATCCTTGTTTTCGTGGAAGTTGGTCTCTGAGTTAAACAAAATGTGTAAGTGTAAAGGCATTATGAAATATGGTCTTAATCCTTGTTTTCGTGGAAGTTGGTCTCTGAGGAGTTCTTCTTAAATACTAACGCACACGTGGTAAGGTCTTAATCCTTGTTTTCGTGGAAGTTGGTCTCTGAGTGGCTACAAAAGATTGCCTTCACGTGAGTGGAGGTATCTGTCTTAATCCTTGTTTTCGTGGAAGTTGGTCTCTGAGTTTATATTTAATATTGTTTATACACTCTGTTTTATAGTGGTCTTAATCCTTGTTTTCGTGGAAGTTGGTCTCTGAGCGGTCGGGCCGAAGCAGCTTGGGTGATGATCACCCATCGTCTTAATCCTTGTTTTCGTGGAAGTTGGTCTCTGAGCACAATCTTCACCGCAACAAAGACCGATGAAGCCTTTGGTCTTAATCCTTGTTTTCGTGGAAGTTGGTCTCTGAGAAAAGACTTACACGGTGCGCCGTTCTATCACTTGAAAGTCTTAATCCTTGTTTTCGTGGAAGTTGGTCTCTGAGTTTGCAATAAATGCACTAAATATTCCCGTCTATGTGTCTTAATCCTTGTTTTCGTGGAAGTTGGTCTCTGAGAAAGGGAATTTTCGTATACTGAAATTACCGTCAGTAAAATGTCTTAATCCTTGTTTTCGTGGAAGTTGGTCTCTGAGACCTATATTGAAATAACAAAACCTAATAACTATGAGGTCTTAATCCTTGTTTTCGTGGAAGTTGGTCTCTGAGCACTCTTAATGACTGTATAGAATACTGTAATAAGTCTTAATCCTTGTTTTCGTGGAAGTTGGTCTCTGAGGTATCACAGAACTGCTTTTTGCAGCTGCTGTGACACTCTGTCTTAATCCTTGTTTTCGTGGAAGTTGGTCTCTGAGAACCAATAAAAAAAAATAAACAAACTAAAACCAAAAGTCTTAATCCTTGTTTTCGTGGAAGTTGGTCTCTGAGAAAATGGCTTCAGAACTTTTGAATCTTGAAGTTATTTAGTCTTAATCCTTGTTTTCGTGGAAGTTGGTCTCTGAGGTTTAGTAAATTAGACTTTGGATCTTCAAGAGCCTCTTGTCTTAATCCTTGTTTTCGTGGAAGTTGGTCTCTGAGTTTTGTTTCAAGAGGTCTTTTGATGCACGCATATCATGGTCTTAATCCTTGTTTTCGTGGAAGTTGGTCTCTGAGTGCCTGTTTGGGAACTTCTGCCAGAAAATTATACCTTGTCTTAATCCTTGTTTTCGTGGAAGTTGGTCTCTGAGATAGTATTATAGAGTACAATCTCCCTGAAGGAGAGCTAAGTCTTAATCCTTGTTTTCGTGGAAGTTGGTCTCTGAGATCTATCCCGAGGGGACAGACCTCTCAAAGGTCGATCGGTCTTAATCCTTGTTTTCGTGGAAGTTGGTCTCTGAGCCAAACGAGAAAGAATCCAGCAGTTTATAACGTCTGCTGTCTTAATCCTTGTTTTCGTGGAAGTTGGTCTCTGAGTTTAGTACACGTAATTGATGACACCTGGGAGGTGGGGTCTTAATCCTTGTTTTCGTGGAAGTTGGTCTCTGAGAAAATCTTTACCCAGCCGGAACGAAAATAGCAGGATCCTGTCTTAATCCTTGTTTTCGTGGAAGTTGGTCTCTGAGTCAGTATGGCCGACCTCCGAGAAGTAACTGCTACAAAGGTCTTAATCCTTGTTTTCGTGGAAGTTGGTCTCTGAGTATTACAAAATTATTTAATAAGCTTGAAATCGGTAATCCGTCTTAATCCTTGTTTTCGTGGAAGTTGGTCTCTGAGTACTACGCCAATTCCTATAAATACCCAAAAAGCACATGTCTTAATCCTTGTTTTCGTGGAAGTTGGTCTCTGAGGAGATCACTCAGAAGCATCACTACAAAGAATGTATAACACGTCTTAATCCTTGTTTTCGTGGAAGTTGGTCTCTGAGACACGTAATCGACGACAGCTGGGAAGCCGGCGTCGTGTCTTAATCCTTGTTTTCGTGGAAGTTGGTCTCTGAGGCAAATTATCTGCCCTTTATCTGGCTTATAAGGTCTTAATCCTTGTTTTCGTGGAAGTTGGTCTCTGAGATCGCACCCAAGTATTGAATGAGATTAAATCCTCTAGTCTTAATCCTTGTTTTCGTGGAAGTTGGTCTCTGAGTAAAAATTACGGCGACATCAACTGGAGTCGCCTAGAGTCTTAATCCTTGTTTTCGTGGAAGTTGGTCTCTGAGGGAGCCTGTAAACAACAGGAAACCGTATCTTTTGAGTCTTAATCCTTGTTTTCGTGGAAGTTGGTCTCTGAGAGAGTTTTTATACGTTTTTGCTATTATAAAACGTGTCTTAATCCTTGTTTTCGTGGAAGTTGGTCTCTGAGATACATGGAATGATCATTATATATGTCATTATCTCATAGTCTTAATCCTTGTTTTCGTGGAAGTTGGTCTCTGAGAGCGATTTTTGTAACCTGCTGAAATGTACGGTATTACACCTGTTTTTTGGAGTTTTTTTGTGAAAAAATGCCAAAAACATGTACTTTTTAGAGGGATGCAAAAGTACAACAATTTACCAGGATTTCAAAGAACTTTTTTAAGAAATTGCAGAAAAAAATCAATGACTCTTTATTTCTTTGATTTTCACTGCTTTATCC
>LUZO01000402.1 GCA_001603685.1 Bacteroidales bacterium Bact_23 | reverse complement strand
GATAATGAACTTTGCCGACCTATTGAGTATTTCCACCATCCACAAACTGTCCAATATAACCTTCGCCCGGAGGATGAAAAAGTCAGAATCTTAGGAAAAACGGTGATATTGACACCAAATGACAATAATGGTTTTGATCGTCCCACTGCTTGTCCACAAATTCATCCTACAGATTCACAAGAAGCGATGATTGCAGGGGCTTTATCTATTGATGAGACAATAGCAAACATAAAATCGGAACTTGAATTAGTTATCGATGAGGGCAACACCCCTTTAACTTTAAACACAATTAATACCAGCGTTAGCTTTGAAGCTTTGTGGCTGCACGATCAATTATTAGGAGTTTCTCCATATCTTAGCGACACGGCTTTAATTAAAGCCGCTGAAAAGGAAGATGTACTTAACAGCGCTTTAATACGCGATGTTATGGTAGCCAATCCACATTCTGCCAAATCAGATAAAGTGATGGAGGCGCTTGAACAGCGAAACGAAACTTTGCCTGAAAATATTTGGGCGGAAATAAATGCCGGTAAAAATCAGATCAGCGCCAAACAGGCACTTGAAATCGAAATTTCGAATCTTTTGGCAGAAAAAGCCTTAATCAAAAGCCTTTTGTCGCAAAACTATCAGGAAGAAAACAAAACCGACAGCCTTCGTTGGCTGATGAATCATCTACCTGATGCACTTTCTGCATATAGAGAAATATGGACGTGGTTTGATGAAGGAAATACAGATTATGGTCTGAATGCTATTCAGAATCTGGATTTAACAGCATTACCGGAAAACCACAGAAGCTACCATAATGGATATGTAGAGCTTGCTGAAGTTACTAACCAGCTTGTAAATGACTCAGCCTATGTTATACAGAATGACTCTCTTGGGTTTATTACACTTCAGAATCTTGCAGCGTTTGATAATCCAGCCGGCATCGCAGCACGTAACCTATTAACGGCATATCGCTTAATGAATTATGAAGCAACAATCCCTGTTCCTAATAACACATCAAAATCAGCAACAGCAACATTCAATTATCCGAAAAAAGCAAAAAAGGATAAAACAGCAATCCATGTCTTCCCTAACCCTGCCAATGACTACACCATCCTAAGTTATAGTATCGAAGAAAGTGGTACCATGCAATTGGTAAGCCAGGAAGGTCGTGTAGTCAGGTTTGAAAATCTGAAATCCGGTATAAACCAGTACCTGTTGCGCACAGGCGGATTACCATCAGGGGTTTACACAGTAAAGATCAACGCTGACAAGCAAGTATTGACCTCTAAATTAATCATTAAATAATTTAAAAACCAGCAATTCTGCGGGCTGTAATATGTCCGCAGAATTGCTTTAAAGATAAACATCATGAAAACCAAGCTCTCTCTACTTTTTGGTATTATACTATTCCTACCGCTTTTAACTTTTTCACAAACATGGCCTAAAATTTATACAATGCACGGAAATCACCGTTCATCCGGCATTAAAGCTTACGAATCCTACGATGGTGGAATTTTACTTATTTCGGAAAACCATGCAAATGGAGTGAAATCTTCCGCCTGGCTGTTAAAAACTGATGCAAATGGGAATATATTATGGGACAGAATAATAGGAAAGTGGTTTGAACAATATCTAAATAGCATAAAAAATATGGAAATTACCAGCGACTCCGGAGTAATAATAGCTATGGGAACAACATATCTAGAACCAGAACCAAATAAAATTCTGGGAGATCAAGTATTTGTAAAACTTAACAAATGCGGCCAGTTAGATTGGTGTACCCTTATCAGCATAAATGAATCTCAAAATTATGGACAAGATGTTGTACCAACAAAGGATGGATATATTGGCCTGTATTGTAACTCTAATCTACCTACAAGCACATTTGGTCTTGTAAAAATGGATTTTAACGGCCAGGTTCAATGGCATTTTACATATAATAACGATACAATAGTTGATAATTACCCCTGGGATTTACTTGCATTAGACGATGGGTCAGTCATTGTAACCGGTTATGGATACTATGATGATGGGCAATCACCCACAATAAAACTAAAACCCCTTAAACTGCATATTGCCGCTGATGGAGATGTTATTAGCTGGCAGGCAGCACATTATAATAATGACACATTACGAGGAGCCGATTATCAGACTATTAAAGACAATCGTGGAAATCTGTATTCAGCCGGATACACCGTAACACAGAACTACCCTTTTAATTATGCAAATAAATCACTTAGAAAACAAAAGATAAATGGAGAAGGTTTAGAATTTTATGTTATAGATAGCATGGGCATCTTTGGGTATCTGGATTGGATGGCAGACAGCACAATAG
>LUZO01000401.1 GCA_001603685.1 Bacteroidales bacterium Bact_23 | reverse complement strand
TTGATTTTTTCTTTCTGCAAGCGCTTTTTCCCATTTCCAGGCTGAATCCATCATTTCATCCAACGATTTTTCAGCTTTCCACCCCAATTCGCGGTTTGCAAATGAGGTGTCGGCCCATACTTTTTCAATATCACCCGGGCGGCGCTCAACAATCCGATAGTTTAGTTTTTGTCCGCTGACTTTTTCAAACGATTTGATCACTTCCAACACCGAGAAGCCATTTCCGGTTCCAAGATTAAAAACCTCGAACCGTGTTTTACACTTTTCTGTGATCATCCGATCGATGGCAACAACATGGGCTTTCGCCAGGTCTACCACATGAATATAGTCGCGGATGGCAGTCCCATCGGGTGTATTATAATCGTCGCCAAACACATTCAGCGCAGGCCTTATTCCAATGGCTGTCTGCGTAATAAATGGCACCAGATTGTTCGGAACTCCTAAGGGCAGCTCTCCGATCAGCGCCGAATCATGTGCTCCGATGGGATTGAAATAGCGCAATGCAATGCTTTTTATCTCCGGCACGGCATTAACTGAAAACCGGATGATTTCTTCGCTCATCTGCTTGGTGTTTCCATACGGCGACCACGCCTCTTTTATCGGCGAAGTCTCCCTGACGGGAAGCTCATCGGGTTGTCCGTAAACGGTACAGGAAGATGAAAACACCAAATTCGGGATGCCATAATCCTTCATTGCTGTAAGGATGTTGATCAGCGAATCGAGGTTGTTCCGATAATACATCAGAGGCTTTTCCATGGACTCCCCTACTGCCTTGTAAGCTGCAAAATGGATGATGCCATCCAAATCGGGGTTCGATTTGAAAAAAGCCATGGTTGAAGCAGCATCAGCCAGATCTATTTTATGAAACTCCGGCCGTTTGCCGCAAATCTCCGCAATCCTGTCAACCACTTCGATGTGCGAATTTGAGAGGTTGTCGATGATTACGACCTCGTACCCTTTTTGCATCAGTTCAACCACGGTATGAGATCCGATATAGCCGGTTCCGCCTGTTACAAGTATTTTCATCGCTCTGACGGTTATTCTACTGAATCTTGGATACTTTACCCTCTTTTATCCGGTATTTTTCGCCGCTTTCGGGGCAAACGGCAATCCCTTCGGAATCGAAATTGAGCCGGTGGCCGAATTCGCTCATCCAGCCAACCTGGCGGGCCGGATTTCCGACAACCAGCGCATAGGGCAGCACCGGGCGGGTTACCAGCGCTCCGGCTCCGATAAAGGCATATTCGCCGATCTCGTTGCCGCAAACGATGGTGGCATTCGCACCGATGGAAGCGCCTTTTCTTACAATGGTGGAGGCGTACTGTCCTTTCCGCACAACCGCACTTCTGGGATTAATGATGTTGGTGAACACCATTGAGGGGCCAAGAAAGACATCGTCCTCGCAGGTTACTCCGGTGTAGATGGAGACATTGTTCTGTACCTTCACATTGTTGCCCAGCACAACATCGGGCGACACCACCACATTCTGGCCCAGGTTGCAGTTTTCACCGAGCCTGCAGCCGCTCATCAGGTGTGAGAAATGCCATATTTTGCTGCCCTTCCCTATGATGCAACCT
>LUZO01000400.1 GCA_001603685.1 Bacteroidales bacterium Bact_23 | reverse complement strand
GATTTTAGGGATAAAAATATGAACGACAAGGCAACTGCCCGATAATTCTACTAAATCACTAACACTGCTGTATGAGGCTATTACACAATAAAATAAACCTGTTGGTTGTCATTACCCTGTTGATAAGCGCCGCGCTGATTTCCGGAGTGATTATTCAAACCCGGATAGCGCACAGGATTATTGCTGAAGAACAGGCAGTTAGCGAATCGAATTCACTGAAACTCACTTTCGAAGTACATGCCCGTCAACACGACAAACTTTTGCGTAACCTTGCGGGGCTCGATGGCCTTACCCCCCGCGTATTGCTTGCAAACAGCGATCCGGAACAATTCATGCAGCTTTTCGAAACCTACCCCATCTCCTTTATAGCCGTTACCGACTCATCGCTCATGCCCATCGCCACCTTTCCGGCTGCCAGCAAAGGGATATTAAATGCGCTGCCCAACGATCCGGTTGCATTCGGCAAATTCCGGAGCGACGGTAAAATCACCCGCTACTACGCCTGGATCGACAGCGTACTGACACGCATTGCCGTGATTGACATTCCCTGGTACAACGGCGCAAACGGAAGCCCGGCATCGGGCGTTCTTTTTGCCGGTTTCCCGGAATCAACCGGCGACCTGGCATATATGATTCAGGGCAATGTCCGGCTGATAAAAGAGCCGCTCCCCTTCCCCATCAGCAAAACGATGGATGAGGGGAAAGTGGTAACCCAGCTTCCGCTCTATAGCTGGAGGAACACCGCAGTTGCAGCTCTCTGGCTCGAAACGCCGTCGAAAATGCTTAATTCGCTGAATAATTACCGCACAAATTTCCTTTGGTTCATAATCATCAGCTCGCTGATTTTCATCCTTTTCATTTCAGTTTATCTGTACCGTTACTACAAATGGCCTCTGCGGATGTTTACCCTCTCCATCAGAAACAAGGATCCGGAATATCTTCGCAAGGTACATACGGTTGACCGCGATTTCCTTACCCTGCAGCATACGGTGATGAACCTTTTCACCCACGAGCGTTTGCTCAACGATATGATCAGGCGCAGAAATGCCGACAACCAGAACGCCTTCCATGCGGCCATCCTCGCTCAGATAAACGATTCCATCTACGCCACCAACCATCAGGGAATCATCACCTACTGGAACCGGGGAGCCGAAGAGATGTATTCGGTTTACGAGCATGACGCACTGGGAAAGGTGGCTGAAGAGCTGATTAAAAGCCGATGGATATACTCGGATGAAGAGGCCGTCCAGCAGCACAACCTCGAAGTGGACGGCGTTATGCGCGGCCGCCTGAGCCAGGAAAGGCCCGACGGCAGCGAAATTACGGTAGATGCCGGCATCAGCAGGCTGTTCGACATCAACGGCGAACTGCTGGGACAGCTTTATGTAATCCGCAAATCCGAACTGATACCCGCCTGAATTCCAAACTCCGATAAAAGGACCGGCCGCTTCGTTACGAGAAACCGGCAGGCAGAACCGTTTCAGATCTGAACGCCCCGGCGATGCTATCTTCCGGCATTTGAACATGCCGCCATTCCGTTTGTTTATTCATACATGAAACTAAAAAAGTTGCTTAGCCTCCTAATCACGGCAGTTGCGCTGTTTTCCGCCATGTGCCATACAGGAACTGCCGATAATTCCGATAGAAATATGATGTTACAACCCGGTAAAACAGAAACCGCCACCTTTGGCTCAGGCTGTTTCTGGTGTAGTGAAGCCGTTTTTCAGCAATTAAAGGGTGTCGTAAAGGTTGAATCCGGTTACTCGGGCGGGGCGAAGGCCAACCCCACCTATGATGATGTATGCACCGGCACCACCGGCCACGCCGAAGTGATTCAGATTACCTATGATCCCAGTGTTATCTCTTTTGAGGTGTTACTCGAAGTGTTCTGGTCAACGCACAACCCGACCACCCTCAACCGTCAGGGCGCCGATGTGGGCACACAGTACCGCTCGGTGATCTTTTATCACAACGAAGAGCAACGGCAACTGGCCGAAACCTATAAAAAGAAACTGGATGAAAGCGGCGCATGGAAAGACCCCATCGTTACGGAGATCAGCCCGTTCAGCAGGTTTTATGCTGCAGAAGGGTATCACCAGAACTATTTCAACCGGAATCGTCAGGCCCCTTACTGCACATTTGTAATCATCCCCAAACTGGAAAAGTTCAGGCAGGTGTTTGGCGATAAAATCCGAAAAAACTGAGCCGGGGCGACCAATACTTTATTTTCGGTATCAGCCCGTTTTCAGCAGCTTCTGAGCCACAAGCACATACCACGAAAGGGTGAGCAGTGAGCCGAGGATTCCGGCAATCAGCGCCGCACTGAAAAACTTCATGATAAATGAGGTCCAGAAAACATATACCAGCATCAGGCCGAAACCCAGGAATCCGGCCCATCCGGTGATTACACTGAATCTTCGGTTCATCACAATGACCGCCGACATGATAAGCCCGGCCAGATTCATAAAAAAGAACCCCATAAAGGAGCCTTTGGTATAATCCTCGCTGCCGGCCAGTAGCGCTTCACCGGCTGCCGTAAGCAATGAGCGCTGATAATCGGTGGTAGCCTGCGTATATTTTACCGACAGCGAATACATGGGGAATGCCGGATTGTGTGAAATGTAAACCGCTGCCCCGATAAAGAACAAGATGGCGGCAAAAAGCGAAACCGAGCGGCTTAGCCTCCTGTGAGCCGCATAAAGCGCATAGAAAACGGGGATGCTCAGGCTGAAAATTACGATATTCATCAGACCGAGGCCGCGTAATGCCAGAAAAGAATCGCGCTCAAACAGGGCAAACCAATCCCTTACTGACCCAGTTCCCGGATCGGGGGTGGCTCCGCCGGGCAAAAAGGTAATTACCAGATCCATAATGCCAAATGGCAGAACGGCAAGTGCGCAATAAGCGCTGAAACGATAAATGCTCCGCCAGTTGGAGCCGGCAACAGTTATCTCACTGTCGTTGGTTATTGTGTTCGAGGGCATAGTCCTGATTTCGTTTTGGTTATATTATCAAATCCTGCAAGAACCCATAGTTCTTAATCAGCAAAAATAAGGAGGCAAACGGCAAATTCCAATTCTTCCCTAAAAATATATTCTTCTTTTTTAGCCGGATAATTCCGGCGGCGTGTTACGGAATGCCGCTAACAGGCAATTTATCACCGTGTAACGCACGGTTTATCATCAAAATAATATTTCTTTGGTAACTCATTTCTTCGCCTGATAGGGTATTATCCATACTTTTGTTCTGTTAATCACCGGATTTTATAATTCTTACGGATATGAAACTGTCTCTTATACACATCTGACGCT
>LUZO01000399.1 GCA_001603685.1 Bacteroidales bacterium Bact_23 | reverse complement strand
AAATTTTTAATGCGTCGCCCCTGGGCTTCTTCGCGGTTGTCGTTATATTCACTATCTTAGCTTCGATTTTTCTGAAAACTGAATACTCATATAATCAATACTTTATGTCTCTAATTCTCTTTGATTCCGTAATTTTTGATCTGGATGGGGTAATAACCAAAACTGCACTTGTTCACAGCTCGGCCTGGAAAAAGATGTTTGACGATTATATGCATGAGCGGGAGCAAAAATATGGAGAGCCGTTCCGTGAATTCACGCATGCGGGAGATTACCTGCCTTTTGTGGATGGCAAGCCCAGATACAAGGGCGTTCAGGATTTCCTGACCTCCAGGGGAATCAACATTCCTTTCGGTGACCCGTCTGATACACACGATATGGAAACGGTGTGCGGGCTTGGTAACCGCAAGGATTACGCATTCAACGAGATTCTGCGCCGCGATGGCGTAGGCGTTTATGAGAGTACGGTGAAGCTGATTTACGACCTGAAGGCTGCCGGCATCAGGGTGGGAGTTGCTTCTTCCAGCAAAAACTGCGGCCCGGTGCTGCAGGCTGCCGGATTGCTGCAGCTTTTTGAAACCAGGGTTGACGGGGTGGTATCGGCAGAACTTGGCCTGAAAGGAAAGCCTGAGCCGGATATCTTTACCACCGCAGCAGATAATATGGGCGTAAGGTATTCCCGCTCCGTTATTGTTGAGGATGCCGTTTCAGGTGTTCAGGCCGGACAGAAGGGCGATTTTGGCCTGGTAATCGGCGTTGCCCGTGAAGAGAACAGCGCTGAACTGAGGCGGAACGGGGCCGATATCGTGGTTGAAGATCTGGAAGAGGTAAGTATTGATAGTATCAATGAGTGGTTCGCCAAAGGGCTGGAAGATGATAAGTGGTCGGTTTCGTACCATTCATATGAGCCGGAGAAGGAGCGTACCCGCGAAGCGCTGCTTGCAGTTGGCAATGGCTACTTCGGCACCCGCGGCGCCATGGAGGAAACCTCCTCAAATCCGGTAAACAATCCGGGAACCTATATCGCCGGGCTATATAACCGCCTTTTCTCGAGGGTGGGCGACCGTATGATTGAGAATGAGGATTTTGTGAATGTCCCGAACTGGCTTCCGGTTACTTTCCGCATCGATGACGGCGAATGGTTCGATTTCAATAAAACGGAATTTCTTGATTTTAATAAACACCTTGATTTCAGAACCGGTATCTTCTCAAAAAGGGTAGTTGTGAAGGATGGCGAAGGTAGAATTACTGAAATCATCAGCCGAAGGGTGGCAAGCATGGCCAACCCGCATATCGCTTCACTTCAGTATCAGGTTTCACCGGTGAATTACAGCGGAAAAATTAGCCTGAGGGCCGGGATTGACGGCGATATCATCAACGATAATGTGGAGCGCTATAAACAACTGAACCAGAGGCATCTGAAACCGGTTTCGGAGGGGGCCGACGGCCATCTCCTATGGGTTTGCACCGAGACGGTTCAATCAGGTGTTAAGGTGGCTGAAGCTGCCGCCCATACCATCACCGTAAATGGAACCAAAGCCGATATTTCCGGCAGAACCGGGCTGAGCAAGAGCCGTGCTTTTATCGAATTTGAAATTGAAGCGGAGGAAGGAAACGATATTCTTTTGGAAAAATATGTTTCCATCTACACTTCGAAAGCTGACGATGTGGAGAATCCTTTGAAAGCTGCAAAAGCAGAAGCCGCATCATTTGTTAGTTTCGATGCCGTTTCCGGCGACAGCAGGCTGGCCTGGAAAGAGATCTGGGATAAAATTGATGTCGTGGTGGAGGGCAGTCGTATGGATCAGAAACTGCTCAGGCTTCATCTGTATCACCTTATGGTATCGGCATCGCCTCACAATGTGGATATTGATGCCAGTTTCACCGCCAGAGGGCTGCATGGCGAAGCCTACCGCGGCCATATTTTCTGGGATGAGCTTTACATTTTGCCGTTCTACAACATTCAACTGCCGGCAACCGCCCGGGCAACTCTGATGTATCGCTACAACCGCCTCACTGAAGCGCGGAAATATGCACGCGAACACGGTTACAAGGGAGCGATGTTCCCCTGGCAGAGCGGAAGCGATGGCCGTGAGGAGACGCAGATCGTACACCTGAACCCGCTTACCGGTGAATGGGGCGACGATTACAGTTCGCTGCAGCGCCATGTCTCCCTGGCCATTGCCTACAACATCTGGGAATACTACCACACAACCGGCGATCTGGAGTTTCTGGAGAACTACGGCGCCGAAATGTTCCTCGATATCTGCCGTTTTTGGATGGATAAGGCTAAACTGAACCCTGATACCGGTCGTTATACCATTGCCAATGTGATGGGTCCCGATGAGTTTCACGAGCAGTATCACGGAGCAAAAGAGGGTGGCCTTCGCGACAATGCCTATACCAATATTATGGTGGTATGGGCGGTTGATACCGCTTTCAGGATTATCGGACTGCTGAATGATAAGGCTGACTCCGTTAAAACCGCCCTGCAGCTGACTGAAGATGAACTGAATCGATGGAAAGAGACTTCGCGAAAGTTGAATATCGTCATCTCTCCCGAAGGAATTATTTCGCAGTACGATGGCTATTTCGACCTGAAAGAGCTCGACTGGCAGTACTACCGTGAAAAATATGGAAATATCTACCGCCTCGACCGAATCCTGAAAGCAGAGGGTAAATCGGCGGACGAGTATAAAGTGGCCAAACAGGCCGATACCCTGATGACTTTCTACAACCTGAATGAAGATGAAGTTACCGCCATTCTTGAGGAACTGGGCTACCGGATGAAGCCCGATTATCTGAAAGAGAACCTGGATTACTATCTGGCCCGCACCTCGCATGGCTCTACGCTGAGCCGGGTGGTACATGCACGCCTCGCCATCATGAGCGGCGACAGAAAGTTGAGCTGGGAGCTGTATAAGGATGCGCTGAGCAGCGATTACAACGACATTCAGGGTGGTACCACCGCCGAGGGGATTCACATGGGCGTAATGGCCGGTACCGTACTGATTGCGCTGCAGGCATATGCCGGATTGAATCTGAGGGGTGAGAAAGTGAAAATCAATCCGGATCTGCCGGATGCCTGGCTGTCGGTTGCATTTGGATTTACATTCAGGGGAAACAGATTTAAGGTCAAAGTGAGTAAAAAGTCGGTGAGAATTGTTTTATCGGAGGGAGTTGAGGCTGAAGCCGAAGTTGAAATAAACGGAAAGGCCTGTCAGTTGAAAGCAGGGGAGGAACTGGAAGTCAGTACACAATAATGATTTAATAAACCGTTGAATTACAAATCATTAACAATTTAAAGAAATGCTGAACGATATTTTGTTGCTGAACAAGAAGCATGAGAATGCTGCCAGAACCATTCTGGAGCGGGTTCTGGCCGAACGGACTCCAAAGTATATCATCACCATTTCGGGTGAGGTGGAGACCGGAAAAAGTGAAGTGGCACACATGCTGGGACGCCTGTTAAAAAAGGAAGGCATCATGGTAAAGCTGCTTCACATGGACAATTACTACAGAATTCCGCCGCTGGAGCGTACCGAATGGCGCAAAAAGCACGGTATCGACAAAGTAGGTTACGAGGAATACAACTGGGAAGAGGTCGAACGGACACTGAAAGGTTTCAGGGAGGGTAAACTGACCTCAGTGCCCTGCGTTGACCTGTTTACCGGTCAGATTGACCAGCTTACCACAAATTTCAAAGACATTGATGTATTGATAATTGAAGGGCTTTACTCAATAAAAATCGAAGAGTCGAACCTGAAGGTATTCATAGAACAAACATACCGCGATACCATGGAGGAGCAAAAAGCCAGCGGAAAGGAAGAGCTGGATGATTTCAGGATGCAGATTCTTGAAAGGGAGCATCAGGTGGTTCAGTCATTGAAGCCGATGGCCGACTTCTACCTCGATTTTGATACTTCCAGTGAGATATTTCATTATTAAAATCAAATAACTTAAAACCACAAAAAATGCTTGGAGATGTATTGCTGATCAGCGAGAAGCATGAAAATGCCGCTAAGGAAATTGTACCGCACATCCTGAAGAACAGGAAGAATAAATATATCATTGCCATTTCGGGAGAATCGGGGTCGGGAAAAACCGAACTGTCGCATGTGATTGCCAAAATGCTCCGGAAAGAGGGAATCTTCTGCAAACCCATCCACATTGATAACTATTACCGTATTCTTCCGCTCGAAAGAACCGAATGGCGGAAGTCGCACGGTATTGAGAATGTGGTGGGACTTGGTGAGTACGACTGGGATACCATCTATAAAAATATCGATGATTTCAAAAACGACCGTTCATCCACCATGCCGTGCGTTGACCTGGTAACCGAACAGGTCGACCAGTTAACAACGGACTTCAGGGGAATTGAGATGATCATTATTGATGGATTGTATGCCATTCACACCGAAGGAGTTGACCTCAGGATTTTTATTGAACTTACCTACCACGAAACCAAAAAGGCGCAGGTTGTCCGGGGGAAGGAGCCTCAGAATAAGTACCGCATGCAGGTGCTTGAACAGGAACACAGGGTTGTGCAATCGCTGCGCGAAAAGGCGGATATCTTTATCAATAAAGAGTATCAGGTGGTGATCGACCGCTGATAAAAAAGATTGCCGGTTGAGAATTTCAGCCGGCAATCTTTTTTTTTCTGAAATACGGAGTTATACCGATTGGAAAAATATAATAGACCAATTATCGCTTTGCTCAATTGGTCTTAATATTTTAACCATCGGCATTAACGATTGTAATTTACAAAATAGTCC
>LUZO01000398.1 GCA_001603685.1 Bacteroidales bacterium Bact_23 | reverse complement strand
GTTACGGGCCCGGTTCATCAGGAGGTCGAACTCCGCCCTCCCCGAGGAGGAGACCGTCGTCTGGGGGATGATGACGAAGACGTTCTTTCCTTCGGCGAAGGGGTGGTGATAGGCGAGGGCCAGCTCGTCGCCCATCACCGCCATCCCGCCGTAGGTGACGGCGGCGGGGCCAACCCCGGTCTCGAAGCCCAACGTAACGCGGCCGTCCTCCGTCTCCTCGACGTAGTTGTTCCCGATGAGGAGGCGGATCTCGTCCTTCGTCAGGGGTCCCCCGAGGGCCTCGTTCATGGCGNNCGTGGTCCCTCACCTTGATCAAGAAGCCGCCGGAGTAGCCGGTCGCCTCTTTGAAGACGGCGACGAAGTGGCGGACGATCGGCTCCCGGGAGTAGTCGATCTCGGTCTTTCCGGGCGTGCACTCCACCTCGGCGAAGCAGTAAATCTGTAGGGCGAAGCCGACCCCGCCGCCGCCGGGCCTGTTGCCCCTCCCGGGGGGCGAGGGTCCGGCCACCGATCCCCAGGGCGTTTATCTTCTCGCCGGGGGAGAAGGGGCTGAACTCGTACTCCACCAGGTCCAGGTCCCCGCCCCGGATCTTCAGCTTGGGCATGTAAGGGGCCTCCGGGTGCTTCTGCCGACAATCGAGCTTCCTCTGGCCATATTATCATAAGGCTGCGGTCAAAGTATATTCTCTTGGCGGGGATCGGGGAGCCATCGGCCGGGGATCACGATGGCCTCCGGGTAGACGGCGAGGAGGATCAAGGTATTGCAGAGAAGGTGATCGCGAGGATGAGCATCATCGGGGCGGGAAGGGCTATGTGCGGCGGCGCGAGGAAGATCAGGGCCGCTGGAGCGTCGGTGAATGGCGAGAGTTTGAGTGCGTCGGTGCAAGTTCAACTGGGTTCAAGCAAATCTATGTACCAATCATGTACGATAATATACAATGATGGTTAGAGGTTAGCGATTTGAGTTAAATAGTTTTTTTTCCCACCATTATGCAATTTAATTCAAAACGAAGGATATCCATAAAATGCTTCGTAAATTGCTAAAAAAAATTAATTATCGACTACATTATCAATAGAAAGCAACCGTTCGATACCATCAATAAAAGCTTTCAAACTCGGTGAATTTGGGCTATCAAGGTCTAAATAGGGAGATATCTTGGATGCCCACTCCTTTTTATCTTCACCCACGCATTTCCTTGGATCCTTGCCTAATACATCTGCCAAACACTCCCACGAACCAATAATACTGTCATATGGGGTATTTGGAATCTTGTTTACCTTCGCACCAGGATAAGCTACTTTTATAGCACGTTGATCTGCAATAAACCAAGATTCAGTTTCTTCTATAGCTATACGAAACAAAACCCGCGGTCCATGTGGATGAATATCTTGATAGATCCTGAGTAGATCCGACTTCAACTCTCTGCAATTGTCCTTGTCTGCATCAACCAGTACAACCACACAGTACTCTTCTGTTAAGTATGAGTAACTTCTAAGTTTTGCGGGCAATTGATCGAGCAGACCTCTATGTCTGGGGTTTGGTCTTGCTAGCGGGTTTTGTGGGAGTTTACCTTTGCCTTTATGAGGGTGGATCCGAAAGTCCAAATCTTCTTGTAACCCAAAATGACGTTCTAATATCTCTTTTACAGCTGGGACATCCGATCCACCTTCAACAAGTATCTCAAGAAATGTCATGGATTACCCTTTCCGAAATGATCGCTATACCACAAGCTACCCATCGGAATTCCTTCAGCATGCATCTCTTTGACACATGAGATATCAGCAGCACGTGTGGCGGTACTAAATCCGCTGGTGTCTTTTTCAAGGATCCAAACTTCATATGGCGTTAAAGCATCTACAAAAAATGGAGAATGAGTGGTTACAATGATTTGTGGACCATTTTTCTCGTCATACGAATATTTCTTCATTTCCATCGCGAGAGGCTCCAATAATTGGTGATGCAAACCATTTTCAGGCTCTTCGATTCCGATCAATGGTGAAGGGTTGGGATCTTCAAGAAGTATTAAGTAAGCAAACATCTTCAAAGTTCCGTCTGACATATCTTGCTGGTAAAATGGATCTACATATCCACTTTCATTGAAATTAAGTAGCAACCGGCCGTCTTCAGATCGTTTTGCTGTGATTTGTTGAATTCCGGGTATCTTTTTTGATATTCGCCCCAAAACATCCTTAAATTTCCTCGGATGCTCTCGTTCCATAAACTGGACGTAATTTGCCAAATTATCTCCAGCCCGGTTTAAATGTTTTTGTGCACCAGACATTGGCATTCCTCGTGCCAGATCAGGTATGAAATAAGAAAGATACCAACTTTCTAGAAACTCTCGGAACGCCACAATTCGTGGATGATCTGCTAGTGCTCTGTAACATTAATTCTGCAAATTAATGTAATGCCTTCGTAGTTTCTGTCT
>LUZO01000397.1 GCA_001603685.1 Bacteroidales bacterium Bact_23 | reverse complement strand
GAGATGTGTATAAGAGACAGTGCCTGATATGATGCGATGGTTTGAGAAAAGAAAAAGATTTCAAAGAAGTAACCAATTGCTGCTGAGCGCAAAATTATAACTTTATTCCGACTATTATATTGAAAGTGAAACATTTTTTGGATTCTAAATAGCGTAACCGGATAGCGTTTCATTCACCGCAACCGGATAGTCAGAGAAGCATAAAGACAATTCGGTACCGGAAATCAGAAAACCGAAGCTGAACAGAAACAAAAAAAAGGGATAATCAGGGGAGAGAAAATCGTGTACCGCCCATTCCGGAACACTACTATAGAAAACCGGGAACCGGTTGTTTATCTGAAAAGTCCTTCCGGCGAATGGTCCTTTTCAAGTTTGAGCAGCCACTGCTTGCGCCACAATCCGCCGCCGTAGCCGGTAAGTTTGCCACCGGCACCGATTACACGGTGGCAGGGAACGATGATGGAAATGGGGTTTGCGCCATTTGCCAGCCCCACCGCCCGGGCGCCGTTCCGCATTCCGAATCGGGCAGCAATTTCGCCGTAGGTCATAATTTCACCGTAGGGGATGGTGATAAGCTGTTCCCATACCTGCAACTGAAACGGCGTGCCTTCGGGCCTTATGGGCAGATTGAACTGCTTCAGCGTGCCGGCAAAGTATCTTCTGAGCTGCTCTGCCGCTTCCTCAAGCGGCTGCGGAATCGCTTCTTTCACCGGTTCATCAAGAAAATTGAGGCCGTTCAGGTAACCTGACTGCATCGTCAGTTCAATGCTTCCCAAAGGGGAGTCCAGATAAGCTGTAATTAATTGATCCGTTGCAGTTTTCATCATCTATCCGTTATTTGCCGGGGCAGATTTACTATCTGACTATTTAAATCTGAGTTGTAAATTAACCACTTCGGGGCGGTTTCCGGTTCGAACCGGCGGTCCCCAGCCTCCGAAACCGGGAGAGACATAAAAGTGCGAATTTCCCTTCTTTTTATACCCGGCACTTATCTCGTAAACCGCTTTTGTGATGTAGTTGAGCGGCCACAACTGGCCGTGGTGGGTATGGCCGGAGAGCTGCAGGTCTATCCCGGCTTCGGCTGATTCACCCAGGCCAAACGGCTGATGATCTAGCAGTATGACGGGCAGTGAGCGATCAATGCCAGAGAGGAGTTCGTGCAAGGTTTTCCGGGGGCTTCTTTTATAGCTGTTTTTTGCACGGTCTTCGCGTCCTGCCAGATAAAACGAACCGCCAACCAGGGCCACGCTATCGCGCAGAATCGTAATCCCGTGCTCTTCCAGATATTTAACCGCCTTGTCGGCGCCGCCAATATACTCATGATTCCCGGTAATGCCGTACACTCCCAGAGGTGCCTTCAGGCGGGTAAGCGCTTCGCCCAGATTCTGCCGGATAACCGGTTCCAGGTCTTCGTCCACCACATCGCCGGCAAACAGGATGATGTCGGGATTCAGTGAGTTGACGGTGTTTACCAGCTTTGCCGTACGCCGCGGCCCGATCAGCGTTCCCATGTGAATGTCGGAAGCCATGGCGATGTTCAGCTTCTTCATGCCGTTGGCCCCTTTGTCAACCTCCAGCGTCAGGGTTCTGACCCGAGGGCTGATGGCATTGATGTATCCGGCAAGAACGATGCCTGCAACCAGCGCCATTCCGGCATATAGTACCACCAATTTCCCTGAGGGAGTGAACAGCGACTGTGGCAGAAAACCCGAGAAATGGTTGACCAGACGAACGATATCAATCGTCAAAACCAGCAGAAACCCGTAAAGCATGATTGCCAGCCAGAAAGCGCCCACCCAGGTGAGGATATCGCTGAAAGCGGATAACCAGACCCTTTCAAGAACCCTTCCGGCAATATAGGCGGATGCCAGAATCCAGAATCCCCAGCTGAACCAGCTTCTGAAACCGCTTCCGGCGGGAATTGCCTGAAGGGTACGGCTGTAGATGTAAAGGTTTATCGATGAATAGATCAGCAGAACTATGCCAAAGAAGATAAGGAAGTGGTATGATTTCATTTAAAACAGCAATTGAGTCGGGAAGTAACTTAAACAACGAAAAAATGATAAGGTTCGGCAAAGATAGGAGCATCCGCCTTAATGACAATGACAGGAGTTAATTGGCAAAGCAGCTTAAACGAATTGGCAGATAAACGGGTTGGCATTCCTTAAACGGATCCCGGGTTTTTGCCATTAAGATATTGAAACTCAAATGGCTTTATTCTCTTCAGAGAAATTCCGTGTTTTCGTGCTTTGGTGGCTAATCCTTCTTTTTCGCCACGAATCGAAGATCCCGTGCATACGGGAGACACTAAGACACTAAAAAAACACAAAAGGCTTTATTCTCTTTTGTGGAATTTTGTGCTTTTGTGTTTCTGTGGCTAACCTTTTTTTTCGCCACAAATCGAAGATCCAGCGCATGCGGGTGTTATGCAGGCACAAAAAACCTGCCTCTTTTCAGAAAGGCAGGTTGCATTATTCCGTAATCCGGTATTCACTATTTGCCGGCGAGATATTTCATCAGTTCCTCGCGGCTGCTGCTGAAGGTAAACACATCGGCAACCATATAGTAGTTTTCGGGGTCGGTGGTGAAATCGTACGCGAATTTGGCCATTTCGAGCCTTGAATCATCAAAGCTGAACAGCCTCAGCATCTCGCGCACCTGTATGGTGGTGAAACACTGTTTGCTGCGGAGTATTTGCTTGGCAAGCGTAACTTTTGCGCTGTTGAAGCTCTCTTTCCGTATGGTTGACAAGATCTGATCAAATTCATTGTCAGGCACATAACAGGGAGGCGTATCTCCCGGCACCGTACCGGTATCGGGAATCTGGATTAGCTGCTCGAAGGCAGCACGGTTGGGGATATGGGCAAAAAGCTGCGAGCCATAATTCAGGTTGCCAATATCGAAAATGGTGCCGATGGCAGTACGGAAAAACTCCAGGCGGTTGTTCTCCGATTCAAGCAACGAGGCAAATTTCATTACCTGAGCCACACTGAGGCAGTTGCTTTTGGCAACTTGCTGCAACTGTGCCAAACGACTGAATTCCTGCTGGTTGCTGTTCAATTTGAAGGCAAGTCTCAGAAACTCATCCTCACGAATGGGGTAATTGCAATTTGAAGGACCCTGATAATTTGTGTAGGCAGGATATTCAAACGCAGGAAAATTCATACTCAGGGGCGGTTCAAAAGGAGGCAGGTAATCATGGGGGTGCCCCTCAACCGATTTCACATAATCGTAGAGCATGAAGACCGTTGAAAAATTGGCAAAAGCATCGAACACATAGTAGAAATGCTCGCGGTCAACGGTGTTGTGCCAGGCAGCCTTAGCAAAATCGAGGCGATACTGGTCGCCGGCAAAATATCCGGCAAAGGTGCGGATTTGCTCAACCGAATAGCAGTTCCCTGAAAGGGCTGTCATGGCGGCATTGAGCTTCAGTTCATCCGTTGGCTGCATCGAAACGGTTTTCAGCCGTTGCCTGAAAAGGTGATCAGGCATGGGAACATTACAGCGCTGCTGAGGAATTCCCGGCTGGCCAAATGTAAAAAGAGCCGTAAAAATCAATATAAACGAGACAATACCTGTTTTCATATTTAGTTGATATTTAATACTTTATATATCGCTTGTCAATTGTACCCAAATTTCAGAACAAATGAGGATTACTTCATCCATTCAAAAGTGATGTAATGCTCACCGTTCATTCCCACGCGCCTGTACACCTCCTGAGCGGGCGTGTTTCCCCTGTCAACATACAGGCGGATTCCGCCCACATCTTCCCTTTGCTCTACCATCTCTTTCACATAAGCATACATCGTGCCGAAAACGCCGCTTTTCCTGAAATCCGGCAAAACATATACCGATTGCAGCCACCACATCCAGGCATTCCGCCAGTCGCTCCACTCGGGAGTAACCATCAGGCAGGCTACGGGATTGCCCTTTGCTTCGGCAACAAGATAAAAACCGCGTGCAGGGTCGGCAAGAACGGCATGCACACCACCGGTTACCCTTTCCCTGTCGAGCTGCATACGCTCGGTTTCCAAAGCCATATTCAACTGACACTCAATAAGAAAGGGCGTATCCGACTCACCGGCCTGACGAATGATGAATGATAAAGCACTCATTTTCATGGAAAAATTTTAAGCTGCAAAGTAAATGGATTGCAGGCAAAAAAGATACAACTTTTTCAATTATCATCGTGTTAAAATGTTCTTTTTAAATACGCATCCGGAATAACCACCCCATTCGCAAATACCACAGCATTGAACCACCTTTTGTTTTTAAAAAATCCGGTTTCAGGCAATCGGCTAAAAAGTCAGTTTACCACCGGGCGAATGGATGATCCGGGGTTCAGGTTTTTTTTCCCAAACCCATGTGAATATTCAATGAGATTTATCCGTCAAAAACATCATCCCGGCTTCAGATTTTCAGGCAATTGTCTTATGAATGATTACGGGATTAATAACTGACTATCAGCATAATATGATCGGTTCGCAGATGGCGCTCAGGAGTTTAGCCAATATTTTCATCTTATCGGTTACTTCCGTTCAGGCCATAATTTTACCTACTTTTGCACTTTGTTTTCCGGTTCCTGAATGGTTCTTATCCATTGATGGTTGCCGGACAAATTCCTTCCCGAATGAGCGATCAGATAAAGCACGAATGTGGCATTGCCCTGATAAGGCTGCTAAAACCGCTGGAATATTATCAAACCCATTACGGCACATCCACCTGGGGTTTAAATAAGTTGCACCTGCTGATGGAAAAGCAGCACAACCGCGGCCAGGATGGTGCGGGCATTGCCTGTATCAAATTCGATCCGCAGCCCGGCACCAAATACATTGACCGGCAGCGGTCGAATTCAAACACGCCCATAGCCGATATCTTCAGGTCAGCCTACGACGGGATCCGCAATTCGGTTGACGGGTGCAAGGAGAGATTAAGCGATGTGCAATGGCTGAAGCAGCATGCCGGATTTACCGGCGAACTGTTTCTGGGTCATCTGAGATACGGAACATACGGCAGAAACGACATCCAGAATGTGCATCCGGTAATACGGGCCAACAACTGGATGACCCGGAATCTGGTGCTGGCCGGCAACTTCAATATGACCAATGTGGATGAATTGTTCGGTCGTCTGCTGGAACTGGGACAGTACCCCATGCAAACCTCCGATACCATTACCATTCTCGAAAAGATCGGTCATTTTCTGGATGATGAAAACGAACGCCTTTATGCCATTTTTAAAGCCGAAGGCTATAACAAGAAGAATGTTACCGACAAGATAGCCGACGCTCTGAATGTCAGCGAGATATTAAGGCGCTCAGCCTCGCACTGGGATGGCGGATATGCCATAGCCGGAATGTTTGGCCATGGCGATGCCTTTGTGATGCGCGATCCGGTGGGAATCAGGCCGGTATATTATTATCTGGATGATGAGGTGGTGGTGGCGGCTTCGGAAAGGCCGGTGATACAAACCGCACTAAATGTACCTTTCAGCCAGGTGAAAGAGCTGCTTCCCGGACAGGCGCTTATCGTGGAGAAAAGCGGAAAGGTAGCTGTAACCACCATCCTCGAACCGCACAAAAGGCAGTCTTGCTCATTCGAGCGCATCTACTTCAGCCGCGGAACCGATGCCGAGATCTACCTCGAACGCAAGCGCCTGGGCAAAATGCTCACCCCCGCAACCCTCAGGGCTGTGGATCACGACCTCAAGAATACCGTATTTTCATACATCCCCAATACCGCCTCGGTAGCATTCTATGGCCTGGTGGAGGAGCTGACCGCTTTCTGCGACAGCATTAAAAAAGATCTGATCATCAAGGAAGGAAAGAATCTGACCGCAGAGAAACTTGATGAGATTTTCAACCTGAAACCCAGGGTTGAAACACTGGCAGTTAAGGACATCAAGCTGCGTACCTTTATTTCGCAGGAGTCATCGCGCGATGATCTGGTAGCCCATGTTTATGATGTCACCTACGGCCTTGTAAGAGACGGAATTGATTCGCTGGTGGTGCTCGACGACTCCATTGTAAGGGGTACCACCCTGAAAAGGAGCATCATACGCATTCTCGACCGTCTGGGCCCGAAAAAGATAGTCATCGTTTCGTCGGCACCGCAAATCCGCTATCCCGACTGCTATGGCATTGATATGGCCAAACTCGGCGATTTTGTGGCTTTCAATGCAGCCATGGAGTTGCTGAAGGATCATAAAATGACCAGCGTCATCAACGAGGTGTACCTGAAATGCAAAATGCAGGAAAATCTGCCTAAGGAGCAGGTGGTCAATTATGTGAAGGATATCTACAAGCCTTTCACCGCCGAGCAGATTTCAGCAAAAATCTCGCAACTGGTTACCCCGGACGACTGCCGCGCAGAGGTTCAGGTGGTGTTCCAGACAATCGAGGATTTGCACGAAGCCATTCCGGGACATACCGGCGACTGGTACTTTACCGGCAACTACCCCACCCCGGGCGGCAACAAGGTGGTAAACCGCGCCTTTATCAATTACATTGAAGGAAGAAGCGAAAGAGCCTATTAAGCCGGCAAACCGTTATTTATTCAGGCGGTAAGTTACTCCGAAGCGGATGCCCTGTTCCAGCAGCCTTTCATGATACCTTTCGCGCATAAAGGGAAGCAGCGTATGTGCCTGCACATAAGGATTTGCATAAAGTGAAATCCCCGATTTGAAATCATACCCGAAACCCACACCCAGCATGGAACCGATTCCTGACTGGTTGTCAACCAATTCATCCAGTGTGATATCGAAATCCACCAACAGGCCTCCGTTCACAAAAAAGTATTTCAGAAAATCCACCCGCAAAAGCAGAGGAAAAGAAATTAATGAAATATTTGTATTACGAGGCATTGCCAGAATTTCGGGAGGCACATTCGGAATTATCTGAATGCTATGACGGGCAAAGGAGGCCCCGCCTTCGAAACTAAACCATGACGATAACCCGCGGCTATAGCTGACCCCCAGGGAGTAAAAACCTTTGCCATTATAGCCCGGAGCACCTTCCAGGATTTGAAAGGTAATCAGATCGTTGCTACCAAAAACAGACAGGCTGATACCCAGCTTATCGCCCGCCTTCTCAGGATTATTACTCTGTCCGTAAAGCAGAACAAAACCTGACAGAAAAAGCAACAACAGAAATACTTTTTTCATTGAATTGGATTTTAACTGAGTAATTGAAACATGCAGACAAAAGGCAGGCATATACGGCCATAAGGAGAACAAAGATAACAAATAGGGAAAAGCAAGCCATTATTACAAAATTTAACTTAAATTCAGCGTTAGAAATTCTGAAA
>LUZO01000396.1 GCA_001603685.1 Bacteroidales bacterium Bact_23 | reverse complement strand
GTTTGGACTATTTTGTAAATACAATTCGTATTATATGGTTCCGGTTTTTGCCGTAAAATCATCGGAAGTGATGTCTCTCGGCTAAGCCGGAAAAACCAACAGCCTGATCCGGCGATGACCGGAAAAACCGGTTCGCATAAATTTCATTTGGCAGGTATCAGAGCTTATGAGGTTGATTAAAAGCTGATTTTATTGGTAGGAGTAAATCTCGTTTCCTGAATGGATGCTGAGGCGCCTGCTATCCGATGGCTCGCATCTTCCTACCACCTTTCCCGGAATGCCAAAGCTTTCGGAAATGGCAATCAGTTCCGGCGCAATCGCCTCAGGAACATATAATTCCATCCGGTGGCCCATATTGAATACCTTATACATCTCCTGCCACGATGTGCCGGACTGCTCCTGAATGATGCTGAACAGTGGCGGAATTTCGAAAAGGTTGTCTTTTACAATATGAAGGTTGTCAACAAAATGCAGCACTTTGGTCTGAGCGCCGCCCGAACAGTGTATCATTCCGTGGATATTCTCCCGGTGCAGGTCCAGCATCTTTTTGATGACCGGCGCGTAGGTACGGGTAGGGGAGAGTACCAGTTTTCCCATATCCACTCCGGCAACCGGCGAAGGATCGGTGAGCCTGTAGCTTCCGCAGTATGCCAGCGATTCAGGTACTTCCGGATCGAAGCTTTCGGGGAATAGCGAAGCATACGCCTTGTTGAAGACATCGTGTCGTGCCGAGGTAAGCCCGTTGCTGCCCATGCCTCCGTTGTAGGCCGTTTCGTATTTAGCCTGTCCGTACGATGCCAGCCCCACAATCACATCCCCTGCCTGAATGCGGTGGTTGGATACCACCTGATTCCTGGGCATGCGGGCGGTTACGGTAGAGTCAACGATGATGGTGCGCACCAGGTCGCCCACATCGGCGGTCTCCCCTCCGGTGGAATAGATTCCCACGCCGTAACTGCGCATCTCTTCAAGAAACTCTTCGGTTCCGTTGATGATGGCTGCAATCACCTCGCCGGGGATTTTGTTCTTATTCCGCCCGATGGTTGAAGAGAGCAGGATGTTATCGGTAGCTCCGACACAAAGCAGATCGTCGGTGTTCATCACAACGGCGTCCTGCGCGATGCCTTTCCATACGCTCAGATCGCCGGTTTCTTTCCAGTAGAGGTATGCCAGCGACGATTTCGTCCCTGCGCCGTCGGCGTGCATAATGTTGCACCATTCCGCATCGCCTCCCAGAATATCGGGAATGATTTTGCAGAATGCTTTTGGGTAGAGCCCTTTATCGATACCGGCAATGGCGCTGTGAACATCCTCCTTGCCTGCCGAAACGCCTCTTTGAATGTATCGTGATTCCTGTGACATGATCTTTCTTCCGGACAAAAAAGCCGGCTGCATCAGCGGCCGGCTCTGGTTTTTAATTGAAAATCAGCTTCTTGTTTGCTTCGTCAATCTTAAATCTTCCGAGCATATTGATGGTGCTTTCGCCAATAATCGCCCCTTCGGTGATTTTGTGCGAAACGCCGGCCTCAATGTTGCTGATGGTTTTCAGGCCGATTTTGAACTCCTTTATTTTAAATACAGCCTTATCGGCGATTGAGCCTTCGGCCAGGATTACATTGGCATCGCCCACAAAATCGTCCTTGGTAATGGCGCCGGCTTTCAGCAGTATCTGTGCTTCGGCAAGCGAAAGGATAAGGCCGCGGTCGTCACGGTCGAGCATTGCCCTGATTGTGTGGCCGTTGATAAGGGTCGGGATGGTAACCGAACCGCCTTTGCCAACTTCAATGGCTACGATGTTGTCCTCGGGATTTACCTGAATGTCAACTTTCTGGGTAACAGCCTTGTTTTTGGGCTTCGGAACATAATCCTTGCTGAGCACGCGGAATTCGGTGCGGCGGTTCAGGGCATGTGCAGCCTCACGCTCCGGAACGGTTTTCAGTGAATCGATGAATGATTCGGTAAGCCTTGTGCCTGCTTTAAACCGGAATCCATCCTTTACAATATCTTTCATCAGCACCCTGGGAACGCGTTCGCCGTATCCTTTGGCTACCAGTCGTTCAGCATCAATTCCCCTGTCGATCAGGTAGTTTACCACCGATTCGGCACGGCGCTGCGACAGGATGTCGTTTCGCTCTTCGGTATCGCGGGCGTCGGTGTGCGAAGCCAGCTCGATGATAACCGTTTCATTCTCAAGCAGCGTTTTGATCAGCCCCTGAAGCGAGTCCTGATACTGTGGCTTGAGATCCCATTTTGCAAGGTCGTAAAGAATGTCGGGCAGAACAACGGGCTTTTCCGGAATCGGCTCGAGCATAAAGTCAATTACGAAATCCTTGTTTTTCTCCAGACCAACGGTGGTTTCACGCGCTTTCTTGTTGAAGTAATTGTCTTTCAGTACGGTAAGCTCGTAGGTGGTATTGGGTTTAATCTGCGATTTGCTGAATGAATAGAATCCTTTGGGGTCGGTTTTTGCATCCACCGATGAGCCGTCGGAACCTACCAGCCTGACGGTTGCCAGGGGAACGAACTGCAGCGTCATATCATCCTTTACGGTACCCTGCAGGGTGAAAATCAGCGGCGGGTTGGTAAATGCGTAAATGTCGTCTCCGCCCTTTCCGCCTTTGCGGTTTGAGGTGAAGAAGCCCTGTTCCTCGCCCGGCTGAAAGATCATGGCAAAGTCGTCGGCGCTGGAATTGACGGGCACTTCGAGGTTAACGGGAGTAGTCCATTCATCGCCGCGTTTCACGGATTTGAAAATGTCGAGTCCGCCAAGTCCGGGATGGCCGTTTGAAGCGAAATAGAGGGTGGTGTCGTTTCTGAGAAAGGGGAACACCTCATCGCCCGGCGTATTGATTACGGCTCCGAGATTCATCGGCTTTTTGAACTCATCGGTAGTGCTCGTCCTGGTGGCAATCCACAGGTCTTTGCCTCCCTGCCCGCCTTTGCGATCGCTCGAGAATATGAGGGTAAGCTCATCGGAACTGATTGCCGGATGGCCGTTTGAAGCGGTGGTGTCGCTCCCCAGTTTTACAAGCTGCGGCTCGCCCCATCCGCGTCCCGATTTCTTGATCATCATAATCTGGCAGGTGGTGGTTTCGTCATCGGCATTGCCGCAGCGGGTATAATATAAGGTGGAAAATTTGTCGTTGAATGCAGGTGCTCCTTCATTTGCACCGGTATTCAGTTTCCCTTCGGGATCGGCCGATACCGGTTCGCTCCATTCCCCTTTTCTGTCCTGGCGCGTAAGGAACAGGTCGCTGAAGTTCTGGCCGGTCCAGTCGTCAATTCCTTTACCGGTGCTGCCTTCGCGGGTGGAGGTGAAGATCAGGGCATTATAGAACTTGTCGGCATAGGTGGGGGCAAAGTCGTCGTTCTTCGAGTTGACTTTTTTCAGATTGGTTATCGTAAATTTTGTGGGGTTGGCAATCCATTCGGCTGCCAGTTCGCACGATTTCACGCCATTTGGCCCCTGCGGATCATCCGGTTCGTTTTCTATGTAAATGGTGTAGTACTCCTTCGCATCGTTGTATTTCTCATTGGCCCTGAGCATATTGGCATAATGCAGATAAACGATGGGGTTGCGCCGGGTGTAATCGCTTTTAATGATGCGGCGATAGAGCACTTCAGCCCGTTTTGTCTGGTTCATCTTGCGGTAGCACTCGGCCATCTGAAACGAAATGCGGTCTTTTTCAGGCCTGCTTTTCGATTTGGAATATGCTTTTTTGTACCGGCTTACGGCAACATTGTACTGGAAGTTATTAAAAGCCTCTTCGGCAGCAGCTATCCTGCGGTTCTGACCATAGGTGGCCGATGGTGCGAAAAGCGATAAGGCAAAAACCAGGAATATGCCGGCGAATATGCCGTAAAAAGAGGATCTCCTGTAAGTCTCAGGTAAAGTCATTGTCTTATTTCTCGATTAGACTGCTAAATTATACATTTTTCGTGTGTGAACCTGAAGCGCCCGGAAAATGAATCAGAAACGGGCAGATAATTAACGGTTTTCAAGTGTTAAAATTGTGCCTGACATGGTGTTTAAGGAAATAAGCGCCGGTAAAACGACATTTCACTGGAAATCATTTTTCGGCTGCGGGCGGAGCCTGGTTTCTGTTTTCAAAAGGTATCGGCGTTTCATCTTCATATACTGAGGATGCTTCAGCTGTGTTGTCATCATTTGCCGCATCCTGAACGGATTTAGCTTCAGTTTCCCAGTTTGCCGGGGCCTCGGGTGAAATGTCCAGGTTCTTTTCTATAGTTTTTTCGGTGTCCAGCAGCCCGTTTCTGAGTGCTTCGCCTTCTTTGCGCAGCATTTCGCGGGTATTGCTGATTTCGCGGGTGATGCTTTCGGTCTCTTTACTGAATTCGCGGGTAATGTCGCTCGAAGCCTTTTTTAGCTCATTCATGGCCCGGCCAATCTTTCTTGCCATTTCAGGCATCTTCTTTGGCCCGAAAACAAGAAATATAGCCAGGAGGATGACTAAAAACTCACCTCCGCTGATATCCAAAAATAGAAGTTGCTGAATAAACATCTGTCAGTTCCTTGGCGTTGTAAAATTACAAAAAATAATCGGCATGCTTTTGCCGAAAATTTTTAAAATTCATCTGGCAGCTTACCGTGCAGATCATGCACTGTTTTTTTGTTGCCGGTTTGGTGTTTTTTCCTGGTTAAAAGATAGAAAAAGCCCCGCTATTGCAACAATAACGGGGCTTCTCACAATAATAGCCTGAGCTTATTTTTTCGCTTTCTTTTCTGCTTCTTTATCTTTAGCACGCTTCTGCGCTATTTTGATAAAGTCGTAAGCAAGCGGTGAAGCAATAAAGATTGATGAGTAAGTACCTACTGTAATACCTACGAGCAGCGCAAAGATAAAGCCGCGGATTACCTCGCCTCCGAATATGAAGATGGCAATCAATACAACCAGAGTGGTACCTGAAGTATTGAAGGTACGGCCGAGTGTGCTGTTCATGGCGTTATTCATGGTTTCGTTAATGGCCCGTTTGGGATAAAGCCCGAGATACTCCCTGATACGGTCGAAGATAACCACGGTGTCGTTGATGGAGTATCCGATGATGGTAAGCAGCGCAGCAATCAGCGACTGGTCAACCTCAAGGTTGAAGGGGAGGATTCCCGAGAAGATCGAATAGAACGACAGGGTAATAATGGTGTCGTGTGCAAGGGCAAGCAGACCACCAAGTCCGTACTGCCACCTCTTAAACCTGATGGCGATGTAGATAAATATGATGACCAGCGCAAAGAATACAGCCATCACCGCACTCCGCTTGATGTCGGTTGCTACGGTAGGCCCTACTTTCTGTGAGCTGAGGCGGCCCAGCACCTTGGTGTCGCTGTCGGAGGTAAAGTCAGCGTGGCTGATTGGCGTTTCATAAAGCCCCTTCAGACCGTTGTAAACTTTTGCCTCTACAGTTGAGTCGGCAAGCTGGGTATCCTCGTCAATCATATATTTGGTGGTAATCTTCACCTGATTTGAAGAACCGAAGGTTTTTACTTCGGGAGCTTCGCCCAATTCGTCAGCCAGCAGGCTTCTTACCTCATTGGTACTTACCTCTTTATCGAAGCGGATAACATAGGTGCGGCCTCCGGTGAAGTCAACGCCGTAGTTAAGGCCTTTGAAGGTAAGTGAGAAAATACCAATCAAAATCATGATTCCTGAAGCAATGTACATTTTTTTGCGATTGCCGATGAAATCGATGTTTACATTGGTAAATGCATCGCGGGTGTATTCGTTGTCGAAAGTGATTTTCCTGTTCTTGTTCAGTTGTCTTTCAAAGATAATCCTTGAAATAAAGATGGCGGTAAACAGTGAGGTGATGATACCAATGATCAGGGTGGTGGCAAAACCCTGGATGGGACCTGAACCGAAAATGTAGAGAACGATACCGGTAAGCAGTGTGGTAACATTACCGTCGATGATGGCGGAGTATGCGTTGCTGTAACCGTCGGTAAGGGCGAGTCTCGGGCCTTTGCCGGCTCTGATCTCTTCCTTGATACGCTCGAAGATAATCACATTCGCGTCAACTGCCATACCCAGGGTTAGTACAATACCCGCGATACCCGGCAGGGTAAGTACGGCGCCGAGCGAGGTAAGTACTCCCATGATAAAGAAGATATTGGTAACAAGGGCAAGGTCGGCAACAAATCCGGCTCTGTTGTAATAGAAAACCATGTAGAGCAGAACCAGAACGAAAGCGATGATGAATGAAGCAAGACCCGAGTTAATTGATTCGCGTCCGAGTGAAGGTCCAACGATCTCTTCCTGTACGATGCGTGCGGGAGCGGGAAGTTTTCCGGCTTTCAGGATGTTTGCAAGGTCCTGTGCCTCTTCAATGGTAAAGTTGCCGGTAATTGATGAACGGCCATTGGGAATTTCGCTGTTAACGCGTGGTGCTGAATAAACATAGTCGTCGAGAACAATCGCAATCTGATTGCCGATGTTTTCGGCGGTAAGTCTCTTCCAAACCTTTGCACCTTCGGCATTCATCATCATGGTAATTTCAACATTGCCATTCTGGTCGTAGTCCTGACGGGCATCAACAACGGCGTCGCCGCCCAGCGGAGCCATACCATCGCGTGAGGTTATTTTCAGAGCTATCAGTTCGAGAATGTCGGGGCGATCGTTTTCGGGCTTTACAGTCCAGACCAGTTTAAGGTCGCGCGGGAAAGTGCTTTTTGCCTGATTAAGCATGCGGTTTACCCTTGAAGTATCCTTAATCATGGCATAACCTACGGTAGCGCCCTGTCCCGGGAAGTACCTGCCCTGTCCGTCGGGGTAAATTGCCGGATTCAGGTAAGCAAACAGCGGGTTCTCCTTCGCATATTTGTCGAACGACTGCTGCTGCTGATCCGTAGTAAGTGTATCGGAAATCTTATCCAGCAGTGAAGTCTGAGTGGTATCGGTTTCAACAACAGTTTCTTCCACAACAGTGGTCTGCTCCTCTTCGGCTGTCGCGGCAGTTTCTTCACCTTCAACAGTGGTGGCAGGGGCTGCTTTGGCGTCTGAAATCGAAGCAAGTCGTTTGTTGGCTTCCTCGAAGTAAGGTACAAGCTCGGCAAACTGGTAGGTTTCCCAGAACTCGAGCTGTGCAGTTCCCTGCAGAAGCTTGCGTACACGCTCCGGCTCCTTGATGCCCGGAAGCTCAACAAGAATGCGGCCGGCAGTCTGTAACTGCTGAATGTTAGGCTGGGCAACGCCGAAACGGTCGATACGGGTACGCAATATATTATAGGTGCGGTCGATGGCGCCATTGGTCTCCTGGCGGATAACTTTCAGAACTTCCTCGTTGGTGGAGTTGTATGAAATCTTGTCTTTAAGGTCAACGGTATTGAAAATGGCGGCAAGGCTTGCATTGGGATCAACCTCTTTAAATGCTTCGCCAAAAAGGGTAACAAAATCGGTCTGACTGGTCTTCTGCCTGGCTACTGCCAGATCGATGGCCTGAGTGAAAACCGGATTGGTACTATGATCAGATAATGCCCTGACAATATCAACAACCGATACTTCCATTGTTACATTCATACCGCCCTTAAGGTCAAGACCCAGGTTCAGTTCGCGCTCTTTACACTCCTGATAAGTGTATTTGCGAACCAGAATGTTGTAAACCGTCTGGTTCGACATCGAATCAAGATAATAGCGCTCTCTTGCTTTACCAATGGAATCAAGCAGTGTCTGTTCGAGTAGTGTGTTTCCCTTAGCCAGCTCTTTCGCCTGACTGATCGCAGCTTCATTCCTGGAGTATTCTCTGGCTTTTTTCTCAACCCTTTTTGTGAAGAATGTGAACGAAAGCTGAAAAAGGCACACAATTGCCATTGCAATTGCGAAGAACTTAATAGCACCTTTATTCTGCATGTGTGTTAATTATTAATTTGAATTTGACTGTTTTTTTGAGCCTGCAAATATAGAACTTCTATTGTAAAATACCAACCTGCCTTGTCTATGATTTTTTCACATTTAAAAATTAGATGGAACTTATTGTAGTGCAAATGGTTAAATGTTGATTGGAGCATTAAGTTTACCCCGCTTACGGATCATTATTTTGCAAACTTCCTGAAAACCGGTCACCATGCATCTCTTTTTAGCTAATTTTACACTGTAAGAAACCATAAGAAAGGAAAGATATGCGCCGCTTGCTTGTTTTTTGTGCATTCATCGGATTTTTATTGTTTTCCCGTCCGGCAAACGGGCAAATCCTGAACGATTTCGGCTTCAGGCAGTGGACCGATCTGCCTGTGGAAGCGTATGGCAAAACCCTGCTCAATGCCTGGGCCGGAGGTTTGAACAATGCCCAGTTTGGCAAATACGACCTTGACAGCGACGGAAAAGAGGACCTGCTGGTTTTCGACAGGCACGGCGACCGGCTGCTGACATTCCTGTACCGTGAACATGAGGATACCGGACAGTCGTATGTTTATGAACCCTACTACCGGAAGTTCTTCCCGAAGCTGAATCACTGGTTCCAAACAGCCGATTATAACGGCGACGGGAAACCGGACATTTTCACCTATACGCCGGGCGGAATCATGGTGTACAAAAATACGGGAACAACCTTTCCGGAGTTTGAAAAAGCTGTCGATCCCTATATCCTGTCGCTTCAGGGGCCGATGTTTACCAACCTGCTGGTTACCTATGTGGATTATCCTGCCATTGTGGACATTGACGGTGACGGCGACCTGGATATCCTTACTTTCTGGGGGCTCGGAACCTGGGTTGACCTGCATCTGAACAGATCAATGGAGGAGACCGGAACTGCCGATTCGCTGCTTTTTCATAAGGTCAGCAGTTGCTGGGGCAATTTTGGCGAAAATCCGGAGTCGAACATCATCTACCTCGATACCTGCTTCAACAAGGGAAGCCGCAACGCCCAGGCCGATGATCCCAAACATACCGGCTCCACCTTCTGCCTGATCGACATCACCGGAAACGGCGTATATGACCTGTTGCTGGGCGATGTTGACTACCCTGATATGGCCAATCTGGTAAACGGCGGAACAAACATTGATGCCTTTATGGTGGAGCAGTTGGAAGCGTATCCTGAAGATAATCCCGTAAAGCTATGGTCGTTTCCGCTGGTTCAGCACATTGATCTGGCGAATTCGGGCAAAAAGGACCTGGTCGCTTCGCCTTTCGACCCCAGCCTGGTGCGTACACAGGGCATCGAAAGCGTATGGAGATACGAAGATGTTTCAGCCGGTGGCAAACCCGAATTTGTGCTGAAGGAAACCGGCTTTTTGCAGAATACCATGATTGATGCCGGGCTCGGTGCCTATCCGGTTTTTGCCGATGTGAACAACGACGGGCTTACGGATATGGTGGTCGGGAATTTCGGCTTGTTCGATACCTGTGTTTACAACGCTTCGGGGCAGCTTAAATGTGTTTTTATAAGCCGGCTGGCTTTGTATCTGAACAAGGGTACGGCCACCTCGCCCCGGTTTGAACTTGAAGATGACGATTTCGGCAAGGTGTCCGATTTGCTGCTTCAGGGCGCCTGTCCCGCTTTCGCCGATCTGGATGGCGACGGAGATGTGGACATGCTGCTAGGATACGAAGAGGGGAAGATTCTGTTCTTCAGAAATATGGCCGGCCCCGGCGTGGTTCCCGTTTTTGCCGCTCCTGTGATGGATTACGGCCAGATTCAGGTTGACGGATTTTCCACCCCGGTACTGATGGATATCGACGGCGACGGCCTTCCGGATCTGGTGTCGGGAAGCAGGAACGGGCGGCTCTCGTACTACCATAACGAAGGGAGCGCCACCCAGCCCGATTTCAGGCTGATAAGCGATTTCTGGGGCGGAGTAAATGTTACCGACCCGCTGGTATCGTACACCGGATACAGTGTTCCGGCTTTTATCCGCCAGGCTGATGGAACGCTGAACCTGCTGGTCGGATCTGAATCCGGGCTGATATCGCGCTATAAAGGCATTACGGCCGGTGCCGGCGCATTGTTCAGCAAAGCCGACGATCATTTTATGTACATCAACGAAGGGATCCGCACCGCTCCCGCCGTAGCCGACCTGAACGCCGACGGGTTCCCCGATCTGGCAGTGGGGAACTATTGCGGCGGAGTTTCCTTGTTCAGGGGAATTACACCTGACCCGGCCGGAGTTCCTGAAAATCAGGGAGACAGGGGGCTGAAAGCGATGGTATCGCCCAATCCCGCCGCCGGGGATGCATATCTGACCATAATGGCTGAGGGCATCTGGCAGGTGAGCATATACAATATGCAGGCAAAGCCGGTCAAAAACTTTCTGACCGGCGGATTTCATGCCGCACAGATAAATACGGAAGACTTGCCGGCGGGGATTTATTTCATTGTTTGTACCCATACCGGCAACCCACAGCTTCAGGCGCGTGTGAGGCTGGCCGTTATTCGATGACCGAGTTTACAGCTTGTTCCGCAGGTTCTTCCAGCGCATCAATTTCAAGCACCCTCTCTTTAAATTTGAGGGTTGCCCGGCAATGGTGCAGCAGGTCGCAACCAAGCAGGCCGTCAATCTGAGGTTTGCCCTGTCCGCGGAAAGTGCGGTTGATGGCACTCAGGTCAACTGCCGAAATCTCATAATCCCTGATAATCACTGAACCAATCTCCAGTGTATCAATTTTTCCGGTATAGCTGTAGATGCTGGTAGCGCCCGGAGCCAGTTTCTTTCTGGGCTGGCGTTTCAGTTCGGTCTGCTCTACAAACTTCTGGAAATGGTCATTGTCCAGAACGGTTTTCGGGGCGCCGGTATCGATCATCAAAAGGGCGTGTTTCCCGTTAATGATAACCCTTGCAAGCAGATTGTATCCCCCGGTCTCGAAATTCAACTGAATTAAGTTTAAAGAAGTCATGTCGGTGTTTTTTTTAGTTTATGCTTCAAACGCGATAAGGCAAGATTCCCGGCCGGCCTTAGAAGTTGGGTTTTAAAGCATATTTATTGTAATAATCTTCAATTGTGGCAACTGCTTCTTCAGCAGTATCAACGAGGGTGAAAATATCAAGATCGCCAGGATTGATATTTTGTTCCTGGAGCATTTTATCCCTGATCCAGTCAATCAGCCCCTGCCAGTAATCGGTTGAAACCAGAACAATGGGGAACTTAACCGTTTTATGGGTCTGAATCAGGGTAATGGCTTCGAACAATTCGTCGAAAGTACCAAAACCTCCGGGTAAAACGATATAACCCTGCGAATATTTCATGAACATCACTTTTCTGACAAAAAAGTAATCGAACATCATGAGCTTATCAGGATCAATAAACAGGTTTGCTGACTGTTCAAACGGCAGATCGATCTTCAGGCCCACCGATTTGCCTCCTCCGAAGTGGGCTCCTTTGTTTGCGGCCTCCATAATGCCCGGGCCGCCTCCCGAAATCACCCCGAAGCCCTTTTTGGTAAGCAGGTAGGCGATCTCTTCAGCCAGCTTATAGTATTTGCTCGTGCTTTTGGTGCGTGCAGAACCAAAAATGGAAACACACGGACCGATTCTTGCCATCTTCTCAAATCCGTCAACCAACTCCGCCATTATTTTAAAAACAGCCCAGGAGTCGCTGGTTTTGATCTCATTCCAGCTCTTTGGAGTTATGGCTTGCCTGATTCTTTGTTCTTCGTCAAGTTCGTCTGAGTACATAAGTCTGAAATAATAGTTTTACAAAGTTTACTGGTTCAAAAAGTGTGTAAATATAATGCGAGCGGGG
>LUZO01000395.1 GCA_001603685.1 Bacteroidales bacterium Bact_23 | reverse complement strand
GAGATGTGTATAAGAGACAGTAGTTGATCATGGGCAATTGATAATTAGCAACATAGGCGTTAGCCCTTAATTCCCATTCATAATTCATAATTGGCTTCTAAAAAAAGCATTTTCAATCTAAGCTCATAATATCTTTTTCCTCCTTCTTCACTTCAGTCGCCATTTTCATCACTTCACGCAATTTATCAGGGAAAAAGCGGCGGCGTACCTCTAATTTTACGCTAAAACATCAAAAAAACAACCCTTTTATCATGAAACCATTCAGATATTTTGCAGTTATCAGTCTGGCTGTTTTTGTGCTTGCCGGATGCAACGGCAATCAGAAGCAGGCGGAGAAGATTATCAGGTCGGTAAAACTGGAAACGGTAACTTCGGCCGATTCAGTGCTTGAAAAGAGTTTTCCCGGCTCCATAAAGGAGGCCGGTGAGATCAATCTGGCATTCAGGGTGGCGGGGCCCATTGCCCAGATTGCCGTAAAAGAGGGCGATTTTGTGCAGGCCGGCCAGCTGATTGCCCGGATGGATTCGCGCGATTATGAGATTCAGCTTCAGGCGGCACAGGCGCAGTACGACCAGGTAAAGGCAGAGGTTGACCGCGTGGAGGAGCTGTACAAACGGCAGAGTGTTGCCGACAACGATTACGACAAGGCCAAAACCGGCGAACGCATGGTTTCGGCTCAACTGAAGCATGCCAAAGACCAGCTCAACGACACCCGCTTGCTGGCACCATCGTCGGGCTATATCCAGAAGGTAAACTTCAGGGTGAATGAGCTGATTGACGCCGGAATGCCGGTAGCCACCCTGCTGGATGTGGGACACTATCAGGTGGAGGTGGATATTCCCGTTTCGCTCTATCTGCTGAAGGACGACATCATCTCATTCAGTGCGGTTCAGCCCTTTATGCCCGGCAAGACATTCGACCTTAAGCTGCTCAGTTTCAGCAAAAAGGCAAATCAGAACCAGCTTTACAAGCTGCAGCTTGCCCTGGGTTCGGGTGCGCGTTCCGATCTCTCGCCCGGAATGGATGTTCAGGTAAACATCAGATACCACAACAACAGCGGCCCGCAGAGCTGCATTCCGCTCACGGCACTTTTCACGAGAGATGAGAAGAGTTTTGTGTGGATCTATCAGCCCGACAGCCAGACGGTGGTAAGCCGCGAAGTGGTTCCAGGAAAACTTGCTCAGAAAGGCAGGATACGGATTGACAGCGGCCTGAAACCCGGCGACCAGGTTGTGGTGGCCGGGGTTGGCATGCTCGATGAAAATCAGAAGGTAAAACCCGTTGAAGCCATCGCATCAACCAATGTGGGAGGACTCTTGTAATGAACATCACTGAAATGACCTTCAAAAGGAAGGCGGCTTTCAACTTTATCTTCTTTGCGATGATTGTTGGCGGCGTACTTGCCTATATCAACATCAGCAAGCTGGAGGACCCCGAGATTGTGGTGATGATGAGCCAGATTGTTACAGTTTATCCGGGTGCCACCGCCCACGAGGTGGAGATGCAGGTAACCAATGTGATAGAAGAGGAGCTGAACACCATGGCCAATGTGGACAACATCCGCTCCAAATCCATGGCCAACCTCTCCATTGTATCGGTTATGCTCGAACTCTCCGTGCCGCAGGGCGAGATTGAGCAGCGCTGGGATTACCTGAGGCGCCGCATGACCGAAGTAATCCCCAAACTGCCACAGGGAGCGCAGGCGCCCATGGTGTTCGATGACTTCGGCGATGTGTACGGGATGTTCTACGCCATGACCGCCGACGGCTATTCGTACCGCGAAATGAATGAGATGGCCCGCTACATCCAGCGCGAAATGCTCGCCGTAAAAGGAGTGGCAAGGGTTGAGATTTTCGGGGAGCAGGAACCGATTACCGAAATCGTATTCACCCCTTCGGGGATGGGCGAACTGGGCGTATATCCATTGCAGGTGATGGCTGCCGTAAGCGGACAGAACGCCACCGTTTATCCCGGAGCGCTCGAAGCGGGCGACCAGCGCCTGAACCTAAGGGTTGACGGCAGGATAAAGAACACGGAAGATGTGGCCAACACCCTGGTAAAGGGAGTGAAAGGGAACATCTTCAAATTGTCGGATATTGCCACGGTTAGGGATGCCTATGCCGAGCCGATGCGCAACACCATGTATATTGACAACCGGAAAGCCATCGGCATCGCTCTCTCCATGGAGTCGGGCGAAAACATCATTGAGGTGGGAAAAAGGGTGGAAAAGCGCCTGGAGGAACTACAATACAACATCCCGGCGGGCTACAAATTCGAGAAGGTATTTTTCCAGCCCGAACTGGTAAAGAGCTCCATCAACGGATTTATCATTAACCTGATAGAATCGGTCGCCATCGTTATTCTGGTTTTGATGATCAGCATGGGGCTTCGCAGCGGGCTGATTATCGGAGCCGGGCTGCTGCTTACGGTACTTGCCACCTTCCCCATTCTGCTTGCCACCGGCGGAACCCTGCAGCGCATTTCGGTGGGCGCTTTCATCGTAGCCATGGGAATGCTGGTTGACAACGCCATAGTGGTACTCGACGGAATTCTTGTAGATACCAAACGGGGTGTGCCGCGGATGAAATCGCTGATTGACCCGGCAAGGCGAACGGCCTGGCCGCTGATCGGGGCGACATTCATCGCCGTAATTGCGTTCTTCCCCGTTTATCTGTCGAAAGATGCCGCCGGAACCTATGCCCGCGACCTCTTTGTAGTTCTCTGCATATCGCTGTTTATCAGCTGGTTACTGGCCATGACGCAGGTGCCGCTTTTCGCCGCCAAATGGCTGAAACCCGTGCCCGAAGGCGAAAAGCAGGAGCTGTTCCAGAGCAAAGCCTACCTGATGTTCAGGCGGCTGCTGGAGAGGCTGCTCCGGTACAAAACCGTAACCCTGATTGTGGCGATGCTGCTGCTCGGCATTGCCATCCTCAACTTCGGAAACATCAAAAAGTCGTTCTTTCCCGATTTCAACTACGGCCAGGCGTATATCGAATACCGCCTTCCGGTCAGCTCCAGCCCCGGCAAGGTGATTGACGACCTGCATACAATTACCGATTATCTGAAATCCCTTGAAGGGGTGCAGATGGTGGCTTCCAGCCACGGGCAGACCCCCACCCGCTACTGCCTTGTAAGGCCGATGGGCGAAGCGGGCGACAACTACGGCGAGCTGATTGTGAATTTCGACGACTACGAAACCATGATCAGGATGAAGCCGCAGATTGCCGACTATCTGCATACCAACTTCCCCGATGCACGCACCCGCATCCGCAAGTACAACCTCTCCATCAAAGCCTCACATACGGTGGAAGCCGAATTTTCAGGGCCCGATCCGGCGGTGCTGCGTTCGCTGAGCAATCAGGCAAAGGAGATCTTCAGGCGAAACCCCTATATTGACCAATATACCCTTGAGGATGACTGGGAACCGGTTGGCGAAGCGCTCGTGGCCAGCTATGCCCAGCAGGCGGCCAGGCGTTCGGGAACCACCCGTCAGGATGTGAGTAACGCCCTGCTCACCGCCACCGACGGCCTTCCCATCGGCGAATACGACGACGGGCAGACACGGGTTGGCATTGTGCTGAAACTGCGCAATCCCGACGGCTCTCGCATCAGCACGCCTGAAGAGATTCCCGTCTGGAATATGCTGCCCGATGTTTCGGGAATCGATGAGCAGGCCCTGCGCGGAATCATGATGGGCATCACCACTCCCGACGATATCATCGACCAGCTGGTGCGGCCGGTTCCCATGGGAGCGGTAACCTCAGGCATCAACCTCGACTGGCAGGAGCCGGTGGTAAGGCGCAACGGAGGCCGGCGCGCCATTCAGGTGCAGTGCGAGCCGTTAGATGGTTACAGCCCCGCCCTGGTACGAAATACCAGCAAAAAGGAGATCGAAGCCATTCCGCTGCCTCCCGGCTACAAAATGGAGTGGGTAGGCGAGCATCAGCTTCAGAACGAGGCGCTTACCAACATTTTCAGCTATCTGCCCATTTCCATACTGCTCATCATCCTTACGCTTATTCTGCTGTTCAACGATTTCAGAAAACCCATCATTATCCTGATGTGCATCCCCATGGCCTTTATCGGAATCGTACCGGGAATGATCCTCGCCGGGCAGCCCTTTACCTTTATGGCAATCATCGGCTCATTCGGGCTGATGGGGATGATTGTGAAAAACGCCATTGTACTGATAGACCAGACCGAAAGCCTGATTGCCGAAGGAATGGAGAAGAACCGGGCGCTGGTGGATGCAACCATCTCGAGAACCCGCCCCGTTCTGCTGGCCTCCATCACCACCATTATGGGAATGGTACCCCTGCTTACCGACCCCATGTACGGGAGCATGGCTGTGGCCATCATCAGCGGACTGCTTATAGGAACCCTCATTACCCTGGTGTTCGTTCCGGTACTTTACGCCACTTTTTACGGGGTGAAAGCCTTCAGAATTAGCTCAACCAATAACGATTTAGCCTCATGAACAAGCTGACAATCACCATACCTGTACTGGCATTGCTAATTGCTCTCTCCTTCCGGGCAAACGCTCAGCAGCAACTGAGCCTGGAACAATGCCGCAAAATGGCCATCGAGAAAAATGAGGATCTGAAAATTGCCGGCATTCAGGCCGAGCAGGCCAGACGGCAGTTATCGCTGGCCCGCACCTACCGCCTGCCTTCGCTGTCGGCTTCAGGCACCGGGTTGTATATGAGCAAGAACTTTGAGATGGAGATGATACTCCCCACGATGGTTCCCAACCTCACTACCGGCCAGCTCGAGCCCAACCTGTTAATCCATCCCATCAGCGGAAACCCGGTTATAGGACCCGACGGCAACCCGATCTTCAATATGTACGCCTGGATGCCGCTGGAGATAAACCTCAGCGGAACCTATATGGCAAGCGTGGGCCTGGAACAGCCTATTTATACCGGAGGCAAGATTTCGGCAGGCAGCAAAATGGCGAAGATAGGCACCGAAATGGCGTCGGAAAACATCAGCCTGAAGCGCGGAACCATCATTGCGGAAGCCGATAACGCCTACTGGACCTTTATTTCGGTGGGAAGCAAGGTAAAGCTGGCGGATCAGGCGGTAAAGATGCTGGAAGAGGTGGTACAACTGGCACGCAACAGCACCGAAGTGGGCATGGCCAGCCGCAACGACCTGCTGAAGGCGCAGGTGGAGTACAACAATGCGGTGCTCAACCTTCAGAAAGCCAGAAACGGCTACGAACTGAGCCGGATGAACCTTTGCCGAATAGCCGGACTGCCACCGGCCACACAGATTATCGCCACCGATACGGTAATAGAGGTAAACCGCCCGGATGCCGGAAGCGGACAGGCCTTTTCGCCGGCAGCACGCCCCGAGTACCGCCTGCTCGAGAAAAGCATCAGCATGGAAGACCAGAATATCCGTATGGCACGCTCCGAATACCTGCCAACGGCGGGCGTTCAGGCATCGTACAGCCATATCGGAGGCATAGAAATCACCGGAACCGATTTCGACAACACCGGGTTCAATGTGATTGCCTCGCTTAAAATTCCGCTCTTCCACTGGGGACAGGGGATGCAGAAGATAAAGGTAGCCCGCCTCGAAAAGGAGATGAAGGAGCTGGAGCTGACGAAATACCGCAAGCTGATGCAACTGGAAGCCGAACAGGCACGGCTGAACCTTGAACTGGCCGGCGAGCGCATACAACTGAGCAAGGAGGCGCTGGAACAGGCTGCCGAAAACCTGCGCATCTCCCGCGACAATTACGAAGTGGGAATGGGCACCATAACCGACCTGCTGATCGCTCAAACCCAGTGGCAACACGCCTTTACCGAAGTGATTGATGCAAAAACCGATTTCAGAATCAAGGAAACCGATTGGCTGAAGGCCACCGGAAGGTTGTTTGAGGAATAATACCGATTGGAAAAATATAACAGACCAATTTTCGCTCCGCTCAATTGTTCTGAATATTTTAACCACCGGCATCAACGATTGTAATTTACAAAACAGTTTGGACTATTTTGTAAATACAATTCGTATAACAGGCAGGTAACCCCAATTCATAAAGCAGTTTATGGTAGAGGCGTATGCCTGTCAGGCAAATCTTTTGCGCCTGCATCATAAAAAAAAGAGATCATCAAATAAAAGGAAACGCCGGAAATCAGGAAATTTCATAAATTTGAGCAGCAATGGCACACGGCTATATGGGCAATCCGAACCTGCATTTCATCAGTCGCCTTTCAGACTATACGGCGCAAAGCATCTTCCTGAGGATATCTATGGTTAGCCTCACGGGATGGCTGTTTCTGTACATTGCCTCGCGATTTGCCGGCGGAGGGAATATTGAACTGCCCGAGCTTAAATATGTGCAAACCATACTGGTTTTCAATATTATAAGCGAAGGAAATGTATTTTTCGACCATATTGCCGAACGCTACCTGCCCATTCCCGAGAAAATCAGCCTGCGCATCATCCTGCATGCGGTAGTGAGCCTGGTTCTGGGCCTGATCGTTATTGCAGTGGTAACGCTTACCGGCAACGAACCGCTTTTCTCCTCCAATCCGGTGATGCAGATGATGATCCTTTTCGGCCTGATTTTTACTTTCATCCTGATTCTGGTGTCCATCACCCTGCGGATCATTGACCAGTGGATCAGATCCATCCGTCAGCTTGAGGAGATGAAATCGCTGAAACTGGCCAGCGACTACAATACCCTGCAGGCACAGCTGAACCCCCACTTTCTGTTCAACAGCCTGAGCGTACTGAAGTCGATGATCACCTACGAACCGGAAGCAGCCGTGCAGTTTACCCAGAACTTTACCGATGTGTACCGCTATGTACTTCAGAGTAAGGACAAAGCCACGGTCAAACTGTCGGAAGAGCTGGAGTTTATCGAAGCATTTACCGCCCTTCACAAGGAGAGGATGGGCAGTGCGCTGGAGGTAATCACCGAAGTAAGCGGCGAGGCGCTGAAACGCGAACTGCCGCCGCTGGCCCTTCAGCAGCTCGTTGAAAATGCGCTGAAACACAACATCGCACTGAAGGACGCTCCCCTCATCATCGAGATAAAAGCCAGCGAAGAGTTCATCACCGTCAGGAACAACATAAACCCTAAGGAGTCCACCTTTTCGGAGAAGACCGGGCTGAAGAATCTGGAGCAACGCTATGAGCTGCTTACCGGCCAGAAGATTGAGATTACAGCCGGCGATGCCTTTTTTGAAGTGAAAATTCCCTTGTTATGAAACGGCAGGTAAATGTAATCATCATCGAGGATGAAGGGCACAACCTCCGGCTTATCGAAGGGATGATCCGCAAGCTGCGGCCCGCCTGGAATCTGGCCGCCGCCCTCGACAGCGTGAAAAGCTCGGTGGAGTGGCTCTCCGCCAACCCCCACCCCGACCTGATCTTCATGGATATCCAGCTTGCCGACGGCCTCTGCTTTGCCATTTTCGACCGCGTAGAGGTGAAAAGCATGGTTATCTTTACCACGGCTTACGATAATTACGCAATCCGCGCATTTAAGGTTAACAGCATCGATTACCTGCTTAAGCCCTTCAAAGAGAAGGAGCTGGAGGAGGCCATCCTGAAGTTTGAATCGTTCCGCGGCGCGGGAATTATCGACTACGAGATGCCCGATTACCCCGAAATTCTCGAAGCGATACGAAAAGGCGAGAAGAAGTACCGGAAACGCTTTCTGGTTTCGAAGGGCGACGCCTACATCCGCCTTGAGGTGGAGGATATCGCCTACTTTTATAGCGAAAACCGCATCACCTCCGCCATAACCTTCGGCAACCAGAGCCACATCATTGATTTTGCGCTGGATACCCTCGAAGATCAGCTCGACCCCGAAGTCTTCTACCGTGCCAACCGCCAGCTGGTGGTGAATGTAAAGGCGGTTGAGCGGGTTGAAAATCACTTTGGCGGAAAACTAAAACTTCGCCTCACCCCTCCCTTTGCCGGTGATCTGATGGTAAGCCGGCTGAAAGCGATTAATTTCAGACAATGGATGGGAGGATTTGAGGATTTGAAGATTTGAAGCGCCTGGCGGCGCATTTGAAGCACCTGGCGGTGCATTTGAGGATTTGAGGATTTGAAGCGCCTGGCGGCGCATTTGAACCGCCTGCGGCGGATTTGAAGCACCTGGCGGTGCATTTGAATTTGCGGCCACGGCCACCAGCCGTAGCATTTGCAGCCTCCGCCTTTGGCTTCGGCATTTGCAGCGCCTGACGGCGCATTTGCACCGCCTTACGACGGATTACTTTTTACCTCACTTTGCCTCTGCCTTCTAGGGCTTCGACAAAAAGCTTAGACACCACCAGGCTCGGCTGTTTATTTTAGTCCGCTGCGGCGGGTTACTTTTCACTCTTACCTCCTACCTCTTACCTCCTACCTCTTACTCCGCCGCGGCGGACTCTGACTTCTGACTTCCGGCAACCGGCTTTTCTCAAAACATAGCTCCGTAGGAGCGACATTATGGCAGAAATAAGCCCCACACCTGAATATCAAGCTCCGTAGGAGCGGCATTATCGTCTACAGATGGAATGGGCGTTCCGCATGGAGTTGCGGAGCGTCGCTGCGTTTCCGGGCTAATGTGCCACCTGGCGGTAAAACACCTCACCCTCTGCCCGTCCTTTTCTGCCTTCGACTGGGCTTCGACGGGGGTTCGACTCGGGTTCGACTCCGCTCACCCACCAGCTCACCCACCGTCTCGGCCACCGGCTCAGGCACCGTAGAGAAGAAGCTATCTTTCATTGGATCAATATATTACCAGGCTTAAGCAGATCCCTTCTTCGTCGGGATGACAGACACTTCGGATAGAGAAAGAGGGTTTATCGGGCGGCTGCGGCGCCCGATAAACCCTCAACAATTTTAACGCTTGCAGCACCATGCCGAGCGAAGTCCGAGCATGAAATCTGTCTTTCCTCTTACCTCTTACCTCTCACCTCTCACCTCCTACTTCTTACTTCTGACCTCAGACCTCTGACCTCCGACTTCTGACTTCCGGCCCCAGCCTCACTTTATCTCCACCTCAATCCATTCGGAGCGGTTGGGAGGCGTGGGTGAGTTAACTTTCTTAACCGGTTTGGCTTCAAGCTGTTTAAGCAGCACTTCCACGGCTTTTTGGATTGAGGGGTCTTCGCCCTTTGCAAGCTGATCGGGGCGGTCAACCACTTCGATATCGGGATAAACGCCGATTCCTTCGATGATCCAGTTTTCGTTTTCGTCGAAGATGCCGAAACGGGGTACGGAGATATAGCCGCCATCCACCAGCCGTGCATTGCCCGAAATACCGACCAGTCCGCCCCAGGTGCGGGTTCCGATAAGGGTACCGAGTCCCAGTTTCTTAAAGAAGTAGGGGAATGCATCGCCGCCCGATGAGCTGTAGCCGTTGATCAGCATCACTTTGGGGCCGTCGTGGGCTATTCCGGGCGCCTTGCTCGGAACCAGTCCGTTGCGGTGCCAGTAAACCAGGGTATGGCGGTCGAGCAGATCGGCCATGCGGTCGGGGATGAAACCGCCGCCGTTGTAGCGGTCGTCAATGATCAGCGCCTCCTTGTTGTGATAGGTGTACATACCCCGGAACAGTTCGCGGTTGCCGTCCTGAGCGGTATTCGGGACATAGATGTAACCGATGCGGCCGCCCGAAAGCTTGTCAACCAGCGCTCTGCGCTCCTCCACCCAGTTGAACAGCCTCAGTTCCACTTCGCTGCTGATTGGTTTAATGGTGCTGGCCACCGCTCCTGTGGCAGAACCGTTGGCGCTGACCTCAATCTCTACCGGCACACCGGCAAGATTCTCAAGGAAGAAATAGGGATTATCGGCAGTGGTTACCTCCTTGCCGTTGATGCTGATCAGGTAATCGCCCTCCTTCACCTTAACGCCCTGTTCGGTCAGCGGCGATCTGCGCGATTCGTTCCAGTTCTCGCCTTTATAGATTTTGGTAATGCGGTAGCGGCCCGTCGCTGCATCGGCTTCCAGTTCGGCGCCAAGCAGGCCGGTATTTACGCGCTTCACCCGTTTGATATCGCCCCAGTCAACATAGGCGTGGCCGGCATTCACTTCCGAAACAATCTCATTCATAACATAATCCAGGTCGAAGCGGCTGCCAACGAAGGGCAACAGCCGGCTGTAGCGTTCCTTAATGCCCGGCCAGTCAACACCGTGCATATTATCCACATAGAAGTAGTCGCGGAAGATGCGCCATCCATCGGAGTAGATCTGATTCCACTCCCGGCGGGGATCTATCTTCATCTCCATACGGTCGAGGTTCAGCCTGCCGGTACCCGGCTTTTGTCCGGGAGCCACCTTTGCTATGCCGAAATCGGCGCCCGAGCGGTACAGGAACGACTTGCCATCGGCAGTAGGCCTGATCATAAATGCACGCTCCATAATCTCTTCGGTCTTCTCTTCGGCTACATTGTAGCGCATCAGCTTGCCGTCGCTCATATAGAGGATTCCGCCTTCGGCGGGACCGATCAGGTAATAATTGCCCGATGGCATGGGCAGCGCCTCAACACGGTTGTTGATTCCGTCAAAATCAATGCTTACCTTAACCTTATCCTCTTTCTTTTCAGGGGTATCCTTTGCCTTGCCCTTGGCTTTCGAATCTTTGGCATCGTCAGCGGGCTTTGCATTGTTTACCGGCTCAACATCGTTTTTGGTTTTAAAGATTTTCGAGCCGTCGTTCTTCAGCGCAACGGCATAAATCCTCGATGACTTATTGTAGAGGTAGTCGAATTCGAAGCTTGAGAATTCAAGGTTGAAATCCCTGTCAGAAACAAAGAAGATGAACTTGCCGCATTTGCTGAATACGGGCGAGTTATCCGAAAAACGGTCGTCGGTGAGCTGTGTGGCTTTCGCCGAAGGGATGTTGTAAACCCAGACAGCCGAATTGCCGTTGTCGCTCTCTTTGGTATAGGTAATCCACTCCGAATCGGGTGAGAAGGCATAGGAGCGGATCTCGTTTTCGGTGGCATGATCCACTTCGGTCTGCTTTCCGCTTGCCACATCCACCAGCCACAGCTTCAGGGTTCTGTCGCTGTACACCAGATACTTGCTGTCGGGCGACCACTCTGCCTGATATTTCCAGGCATGTGAGTTGCTGGTAAGCTGACGGGGCTTTGCGCCCTTTTTGTTTTCAAGCAGATAGATCTCATATTCGCCGGTAGCATCGGAATAGTAGGAGATGTACTCACCGTTGGGCGACCATGCGGGGTAGATCTCCCTGGCATCGGGGGTCTGGGTAAGATTTTCGATTACCCCATTCTCAGCCGGAACCGAGAAGATATCGCCGCGGGCATCGAAGAGCGCACGCTTTCCGGTGGGTGAGATGTTGCTGCTGTGGATATCATCCTTCACATTTTTGTAATACGCAACCAGGTTGGGGTTGTCGAAATTCAGGGTGACATTGATCTTCTCCGATTTTCCGGAGGCAATATCCAGTTTATAGAGATAGCCGCCGTTTTCGTAAACCACCTGTCCGTTTTCGCCGGAGGGCCACATCACATCAAAATCCTTGTGGAAGGTGAGCTGGGTGGTTTGTTTGGTAACCGTATTGTAGCGGTAGAGGTTGAGCCTCAGGTCGCGGTCAGAGGCGAAGATGATGTCATTTCCCCACCAAACCGGCCACTGGTCGGAACCGGCGAAATGAGTGATTTGTTCGGCAGTATTATTTTCCAGATCGTATGTCCACAGTTCGGTGGCACGACCGCCTTTGTAGCGTTTCCAGGTACGGAATTCGCGATCTACCGGGGTAAAGGCGATCTTTTTGGCATCGGGTGAGAGTGCGGCAAAACCACCATCAACGATGGGTAGCGGACGCTCAAGGCCTCCGTCGAGACTGACCAGAAAATAGCGGCCGTTTCTTTCGCCAAACGAAGTACGGTTGGCACGAATCAGAATCTCTTTGCTGTCGGGAGTCCAGTCGAGAACCACATGATCGTAACCGCCACGGGGAGGCATTACACCTACTTCGTTGTACCAGGTTAGCTGGCGGGCTGTACCTCCTTCGGAAGGCATAACCCAGATCTGGCGGCTTCCTGAGTATTCAGCCGAGAATGCAATCCATTTGCCATCGGGCGAAATTTTCGGAAACAGCTCAAGCCCTTCATGGGAAGTCAGGCGTCTGGCTTCACCTCCATTGGCCGGAACTGTCCAGATATCGCCTGCATAAACAAAGGCGACAAGGTTTTTATTGATATCGGGGAAACGAAGCAAGCGGGCATCATCGCCGGCACGAAGCATTGCTGACATGCTGAGTGCCAGCAGAATAAAAAATAATTTTTTTAACATAACGATTGAATTAGAGTTTCAAAAAAATGCAGAGGGCTAAGTTATGCTTTTTATGCCGAATAAATGGATAAATGATGTGAGAATCTTTGGTTTTAGGTTTGTGAAAGTTTTTTTCATTAATCGAGACGAAACAGGGAATTCAATTAAGAATTAAACATTAAGAGAAGAAAAATCAATGAGCAATGAGCAATGAGCAATTTAATGGACATCCGCCGCGGCGGAGAGCATGATCAATTAACAATTAATAACCAGTGTAAATCAGCTTAATCCGTGTCATTCCGTGTGCAATCAGGAATGGAACACGGATGACGCGGATTTTACAGATAATCACAGATAAATAATTCGGTTACTATCAATTAAAAATCAGTTTAATCAGTATCATTCCACATGCTATCAGGGATGGAACACAGATTACACGGATTTGACGGATAATTACTCTGCTCAATTATTCTGAATATTTTGACCATTGGCATTAACGATTGTAATTTACAAATCAGCTGAAGCCTCCGCCCCACGCCGGATTTGATTAGTAACCGCAGATTCAGATATTCAACTTTCAGAATATATTTTTTCTCAAAACAATCCAGCCT
>LUZO01000394.1 GCA_001603685.1 Bacteroidales bacterium Bact_23 | reverse complement strand
GTGTATAAGAGACAGTATATGAACTTATACTTCTCCTTTCTCAAGCAGTCATTAATTGATAAAATCAATGCTGAAAACTCCTTAATCTTACCAGTTCAACTTGTCATTTATTCAGTTCTTTCGATGCAAACCAGCGGATACTTAGTGTTGCAAAAGCTACCACTGAAATGGAGCTGACCGGCATTAGAATGGCAGCCACCAGAGGGGAAAGCATCCCGGTAACGGCAAACGACAGGCCTATTACATTGTAAAACAACGAAATAATAAAACTCCGCCTGACCACCTTAAAGCTTTTTTGCGTAAAGCCAATCAATTTCCCGAGATATCCGAAACTGTCGGCTTTCAGGATGGCATCGCAGGCGGGCGAGAAACTGAACACATCCTCAGCAATGCTGATTCCCACATTGCTCTCGGCCAGCGCTCCAGCATCGTTCAGGCCGTCGCCAATCATCAGCACCTTCTCCCCGTTTGCTTTCAGATCAAGGATGTACTGTTTCTTATCCGTCGGGCTCTGATTGAAATGCAGCCCGGCATCCCCGCCGAATATTTTCCGCATATTCTCCGCTTCGGCGTCGTTATCGCCTGAAATCAGATGAAGACTGAAACGCTTTTTCAGTCCGCTAATCAGTGAATCCAGCCCTTCGCGGTAGCTGTTGGTAAAGGTAAAATAGCCGCGCTGAATGCCATCGATGCTCGCATATACGCGGCTTTCGCGCATTTCAGAGCCCGAATCCGCTCCGGTAACGAACTGCTCCGAACCCAGATTGATCCTATGCCCCGTAATAATGACTGTCTGCCCCAGGCCAGGCAGCTCTTCGTACCGTTCGGGTACGATTTCGCCGGCCTTCGGCAGATACTCCTTCAAAGCCATGCTCAGAGGATGGCCTGAATGGCGTACCACATTGGATATCAGCGCAAGTTCATCCTCACTCAGGAGCTCGCCCTGAAACCCGACTTCCACCTTCCGGTTAAGGGTGATGGTTCCCGTTTTATCGAAAACCACCGTCGTGGCACGATAGAGCTTCTCCACCACATCGGCGTTTTTAATGTAAAACCCTTTCCGGCCGAACGCCCTCATGGTGCTGCCGAAGGTAAAGGGTACCGTTAGCGCCAGCGCACACGGACAGGCAATAATCAGCACCGAAGCAAACACATAGATGGCTTTGCCCAGGTCGATGGTTGCCCAGTAAGCGGCGGCGGCCACCGCGATGATCAGCACGGCAGCCGTAAAATACTGGCTGATGTAGTTGATGTGGTTGTTCAGAGTCTCGGTTTCGTCCTTTACGCTGCCCTCGTTCCACAGCTGTGTGAGATAGCTCTGTTCTACCGGTTTTTCCACCACCAGCACAATGCTGCTGCCCACCTGGCGGCCGCCGGCATAGATAAATTCGCCGGCCTGCTTTGCCACCGGCAGCGCTTCGCCGGTTACAAACGAATAATCAATGCTGCCGTAGCCCTTTTCCAGAATGGCATCGGCCGGTACCAGCTCCTGGTTTCGGATTACAATGCGGTCGCCCTTTTTCAGTTCGCGGATGGGCACAATGGCTTCGCCGCTTTCCGTCATTACGGATACGGCGACAGGGAAATAAGAGCGGTAATCGCGCTCAAACGAGAGCGCTTCATAGGTTTTTCCCTGGTACCACTTGCCAATCAGCAGAAAGAACAGCAGTCCCGCCAGCGAGTCCATATACCCGATTCCGGCACCGGAAAAAACTACATAACTACTGTAAAAGAAGAGCGCAATTATCCCGATGGAAATGGGCAGGTCAATGCTGATAATCTTGTGTTTCAGCCCTTTGTATGCCGATTGGTAATAATCGCCGGCGCTGTAAAATACTACGGGAAGAATCAGTACAAAACTGAGCCAGCCGAAAATGTTTTTGTATTGCTGCTCCAGCAGGTCGCCACCCGGCAGGTATTCCGGAAAGCTGTACATCATGATGTTCATAAAGCTGAACGAGGCGATACCGATTTTGAGTAGCAACGACCTGTCGGCCTTCCGGATGTTTTTGCGGTCCAGTTGTTCCAGCGTAATTTCGGGAACATAATGGATGGAAGCCAGCAGTTCGGCGAGCTGGCGCATGGTTATCCGGTCGTTGCGGAAGGTTACCATCACCTCTTTTTTCGGGAAATTCACCGAAGAGTGGCTGATGCCGGGATGCAGCGTATCGAGGTGTTCGAGCAGCCAGATACAGGAGGCGCAATGGATGGCAGGGATGAAAAAGCGCACCCTTGTAGTGTTTCCGTCGCGGAACTCGGCAATTTTGTCGGCCACATCCTCCAGATCGAGGAAAGCAAATTTCTTCATAGGCTGGCCGGTCTCAATCCGGATGCCGGCCATGGGCTGGATTTCATAATAGGTGCCCAGCTTTTTCTCGTCCAGAATCTGATAAACCGCCTTGCAGCCGTGGCAACAGAAGTTCTTCCCCTCCCAGACTACCGGATTTTTACCACAATCGGTTCCGCAATGAACACAGGGATTGGCCATTTATCTATTTTTCAAAATGAAGATACCAAAGCCCCCTCAGCTCGCCCTGGCTGTAGCCGGTAGCTTTATCCGCAGGATACAAAGTCCTGATAATTTCCAGATTCTCAGGCATAATGGTTTGCGATGGCGTACCGTGGCATTGCAGGCAAGGTGCACCAATAAATATGGGAGCATAGTAGTCCACGCCATTGTTGCTGATTATAACGGTATCACCGGGTTCGGTTCCCTGAGCCATAAGATTGCGCAGATATTCCATCAGTTCAGCCTGTTTTGCATCAGCAGCATTTTCGGGATTGCGGTTGCGGTCGGTAATCCTGCGGATCCGGATGTTGTGTTTACGGGCTACGGAGTCGGTCAGCGGTAGCGCCTCCACATTGCAGAACTCCAGGGCATACGGAACGCCCCCCTCCTCTAACGCCTGCACCAGATTGCTGCTAAGCATCTGAAATGCCTCCTTTACAATGGGTCTGGCCAGGCTTCTGATCTCTTCCCGGTCGGCTGCGCTGCCGGCAGTGTCCTGTTTTGGTGCTGAATTGCACGAACTCAGCAAAATGAAAGAAATAAAACCAATGAACAGCGGGGTAAAAATTGTTTTTCGCATTTTTATAACTTATTGATCAATAATACCGTTTAATCATCTGTTAGCAACCGTTTCCCGTTCAGGGCCTAACGG
>LUZO01000393.1 GCA_001603685.1 Bacteroidales bacterium Bact_23 | reverse complement strand
TATTTAACCAATACAGGAATATCCATGCTTAATATCGCATTGTTTGGCCCTCCGGGCGCAGGAAAAGGCACTCAGTCGGCGTTGCTCATTCAAAAGTATAAACTTGCCTATATCTCAACCGGCGATCTTTTGCGCCAGGAGATAGCCGAAGAAACCGAGCTGGGCCTGAAGGTAAAGGAAACCATCGACAAGGGGCAACTGGTCTCCGACGAGATGATTGTTCAGCTTATCGAAAAGCGAATCATCGCCAGCGCCGATAAAAACGGCATTCTGTTCGACGGCTTCCCCAGAACACTGGTTCAGGCATACATCCTCGAAGGGCTGCTGTTAAAGCTCAATACCTCGCTGGCAAGCATGCTCAGCCTCGAAGTACCGCGCGAAGAGCTGGTAAACAGGCTGCTTGAGCGCGGAAAAATCTCCGGAAGAAGCGACGACAATGCCGAGGTAATCGAATACAGACTCGAGGAGTATAACACCAAGACAAAACCCGTTGCCGAATTCTACAAGGCCCGGGACAAATATATTCCGATAGATGGCGTAGGTGAAATTCCGGAAGTGTTCGAAAGGCTCTCACAGTCGATTGACAGCGTACTGCAGAATGTGTGGTTCAACCTGGTGCTTACCGGCGCACCCGGCTCCGGAAAGGGTACCCAGGGACGGCTTCTGGCAAACAAATACAACCTTTACTACATCTCCACCGGTTCGCTGCTGCGCAAGGAGATTAAGGCGGGCACCGAAATCGGCCTCCGGGTAAAGGATATTATGAATAAGGGCGAACTGGTTCCGGATGAAATTGTAATCCGGCTTATCGAAAGGGAGATCACCCTGCACAACGATGTCAGAGGCTTTGTTTTCAAGGGATTCCCGCGAACCATCGTTCAGGCCTATATCCTCGACGGACTGCTGCGCCGCCTCGATTCATCGGTTTCCTATTGCATCGAACTCAACGCATCCACCCTTGAGTCAATCAAGCGGCTGAGTGCTAGGGGAAAAACCGGCCAGGCGCGGTCGTACGATATGAATACCGACCTGATTGTTCACCGCCTGGAGGAGTACAACGAGAAAACCCTGCCTGTTGCCGATTTCTACAACAAACAGCAGAAATTCTCCAGCATGAATGCCGTGGGTACCGAGCAGCAGGTGTTCGACCGCCTTTGCGAAAAGGTTGAGGCTGCCATGAAACTGCTCAGATAGAATTCCGGATGAAATGAATTTACGAAATTGCCGGCTTCGCCGGCTTTTTTTGTAGTTTTGCACCTGCTAATGATTGATTTGCTTTCCTATGTCATCTTCCAACTTTGTTGATTATGTAAAAATGAACCTCCGCTCTGGCAAGGGTGGAGCCGGTTCGACGCATATGATGCGTTCCCGCCGCAACCCAAAAGGTGGCCCTGACGGCGGCGACGGCGGCAGGGGAGGTCACATCATCCTGAAAGGAAATGCCCAGCTATGGACGCTGCTACATCTGAAATATACCAAGCACCTGAAAGCTCCCGATGGCGAAAGCGGGGGAAAAAGCCGGCTTACCGGTGCCAATGGTGCCGATGTCATCATCGAAGTGCCGCTGGGTACCATAGTGAAAGACGCCGAAACCCATGAAGTGGAAGCCGAAGTCACATCCGACGGCGAATCAATCATCATACTGCCCGGAGGCCGTGGCGGACTCGGAAACGAACATTTTAAATCGCCCACCAACCGGGCGCCGCGGTATGCCCAGCCGGGCGAACCGGGGCTGGAAGCATGGAAAATACTGGAACTCAAGGTGCTGGCCGATGTCGGGCTGGTCGGTTTCCCGAATGCCGGAAAATCAACCCTCCTGTCGGTGGTGTCGGCGGCCAAACCTGAAATTGCCGATTATCCTTTCACGACGCTCAGGCCAAACCTGGGAATGGTCTATTACAGAGACGACCGCTCTTTCGTGATGGCCGATATCCCCGGCATTATCGAAGGCGCTTCCGAAGGGCGGGGCCTGGGGCTGAGGTTCCTCCGGCACATCGAACGGAATTCCGCCCTGCTCTTTATGGTGCCGGCAACTTCGCCCAACATCCGGAAGGAGTACGAGATTCTGCTGAATGAACTGGAAATGTACAACCCCGAACTGATGGACAAAAACCGGGTGCTGGCCGTTACCAAATGCGACCTGCTTGATGCCGATGGCCTCAAAAAACTGAAACGGCGCAAAATGCCCGATATCCCCGTGGTGTTTATTTCGGCGCACAGCAAGCTGGGAATCACCGAACTGAAGGATGAACTCTGGAAAGCGCTCCATCCCACCTATTTCTGATAAATGGAAACCCTCATTCACTTCGACCGGGAGCTGTTCCGGATCATCAACGGCCTGCATTCGCCGTTTTTCGATTTTCTGATGTACTGGCTCAGTGACAAGTATGTGTGGATTCCGCTTTATGCTTTTCTTTTGTTTCTGATAATCAGGGAGTACCGGAGCAGGGCATGGCTCGTTATCGTGATGATTGCCCTGCTTATTACAGCCACCGACCAGATTTCGGTAAAGCTGTTCAAGGATACCTTTATGCGCTTGCGCCCCTGCCATGAACCGGCACTCGAAGGTATGGTGAGGATACTTTTTGGCCATTGCGGCGGAAAGTACGGCTTCATCTCGTCGCATGCCGCAAATGCTTTCGGGATCGCCTTTTTCATCGGAATGGTGCTGAGGCGCCATAAAGTGGTGCTGCCGCTTATGCTGCTTTGGGCTGCACTGGTTTCATACAGCAGGATCTATCTCGGAGTGCATTATCCCGGCGATATTATTGCCGGCGGGTTGGTGGGAGTAATTCTTGCTTACCTGATTTTCAGGCTGTTTGTGTTTGTGTCGAAAAAAATACCGGACAGAAATCCGAAAGCCTGACGGCCATTGCGTTAATAACCGAACGCCTTTCCTTCCACCGAAACAGCCTTGATTTTCATGATCACTACATTGTTTACCGAAGGAGCATTGTAGGTAAAATCATCCTTTCCCGTATAATGCTTCATGATGAGGTTGAGCGCCAGGACCTTGGCATCGTAATCGCTTACAAATTCCACTTTTCCTTTCAGCAGAACGCTTTTGTAACGCATGCTGTAGCTGCATGCCACATCCCCCGATTGCCTGTGCAGTTGGTGTGCCGTGCTGAAGGAGATGCAGACATTCGGATTGTTTTTCAGAATACCGGTTTTCCGGCCTTCGGGCGCGGAGTGCAGGTAAACGGTTTCATTCCCGTAACCAAAACTGAATGGGAGGGTATAGGGCATATTATCCTCATCGACCATCCCTATGGTGCAGATTTCACTATCCTGAATAATCTTCTCAATCTCTGTGGAATCAATTATTTTCCTGCTTTTCATAAGATCCGGTTGCGCTGGTTTGGCGGTGCGAAAATACGAAGACCTGACAAAATAATAATCGTCCCTCAGCTATTTACCGAAAGGATAATTAAAATTTGGTAAGATATTGATAATTAGTACGGTGAGTTGTCAACGGGAACTATGGAAGAGTTGATGACTGAGGTAATCCCCGTCATGATGATGGTGAAAAGCAGCGCATACCAGAAACTACTCAGGAAAAATCCCGGATAAACGGCTGCAATAATCAGGGTTGAACTAAGAATCAGGACAAAGTGGAAAAATCCGAAAAAGATGAGATTCATCGGAATCCTGAGTTTAAGGAAGAACCGCTTGGTTCCGGTAATCAGCAGCGACAGCAGCAGCGAAGCGCCAAGGGCACACATAAAGTTGACAGGATGAAAACCCGGAAGGATAAACATCATCAACAGCGCAGTGGCAGCTGTAATCAGTAATCTTATGTGAAATCTCATAATTCCGGCAACCTGGCCGCTTTTAGTCAATTGAAAGCGAAAGTACTAAATAATTATGTTCGTTATTAATATTCGTAAAAATTTATTGAAAAAAGTATATTAAATGCCGCTTCGTTGTGTTTCATCAGGTATGATG
>LUZO01000392.1 GCA_001603685.1 Bacteroidales bacterium Bact_23 | reverse complement strand
ATTAAAATATAATAGTTCAATGTTAATATTTTTCGTTTCGTTTTCAGCCTTGATGTTCTGATGATTTCTGATTTCAGATTTCAGATGGCTTGTCGGGGCGCTTTTATGCCGCAGCCTCTTTTGATTTGAAAAAACGGTTTTCCAGATAGAGGACTATTCCCATCAGAATCAGCCAGAATATGAGGAAGCCGGCGATGGTAGAGGTTTTGCTGTCCTTTCCTTCGGCTGCATCCTTTAAATGCTGCATGGCCTCTTCGGTAATCAGTTGCATTTCGCTTTCCGCCACGCTGCCGTTTTCCACCTTTACCCGCAGCCAGCCTTTCAGCGGATTTCTGAGCATTTCCAGCCTATAGCCATCATAACTGTCGTTTTCGGGTTCAACAATGGTCTCATCAGTGGAGTAAGTTGAAAGGATTGGTTCGGCATTGAACTGCTGCCCCAGGAATTCTACGGTTTCCGCTGCAGCGTAAGCTGAATACACCTTGTCGAGCGAATATTCATCGCCGGTTTCCCACTCGATGTGCCCGATGTGGAGCTCCAGCCTGAGGAAGTTGCCGCGCAGCCCGTCAATGACCCGGTTGAGCACTCCGTCCAGATCAGTTATCAGGATGGCGGGATTCAGCAGATCGCGGGTGCCTTGTCTGAGAAGTTCGGTATCGGCCTTGCCGGTGACCTGCCCTTTGGCGAAGATTACCCCATCGGTTTTCAGCGCTTCGGCGAATTCATTTTCCGTTTCTACCACCCTGGCGCCTTCCCTAATTGCAATGGCATCGCTGTCGGTGTGGTTGTACAGCATAATACTGATGGGCACTGCAAGAACCAGAAATGCAGCGATGGTAATTAGTTTTATCTTTTTCTTCATAGTTAATTTGTTAAAGATTTAATATCCCGGAATGTTTTTGCTTTTGGAAAGCCGTATGTTTACTTTTCCGGCTTTTTCGGCCGGATAAAAAAATCAGTTTGTTGTCCGGCCGGATTACAGCCTCTCTTCGTACCGCTTGTAATAGGTGTTTACGAATGAGACCACCTGATCGAATATGGGTTTGGTAAACTCGATGAAAAGATCCTGTTCGGGTGGCGGCATCATAGGTTCGGTGCTTGTCAGTTTCTTTTGCTTTGCATCCAGGGCGCGTTCGTCGCCGCGGAATGTTGCCCATTCGTTCACCCAGACAAACTTGCCGGGCAGGTTGCGGCGTTCTATCACGCGGTTGTTGTAGGCATTGACAATCTGTGCCGACAATACACCCTGCGAAATGACTTCGCGGCGGTAGGTGATGATGTTTGCCTTTACGGTACCGTACACATCGTGCTTTTTCCCGTCAATGGTTGTAGAGCCAACCAAAACACTGTCGCGCTTCACCTCGTATGCGCTCTGGCTTTCGCGCATCAGACCGACGGCAAAATCCTCGAAATTGAGTACGAGATATTCGTCGGGCTGTGTAAGCCTTTCTTTCTGAGCCTCTTCGTAAGTGTAGAACCGGATAAATTTGCCTCTGGTAACCCGGGTAATCTCCGACATCAGGTTGTCGTAGAAGAAATTTGTGGAAAGCTGGTATTTAGGCGGGGTGATGGGCTTCTGCACCACCACCTTGAAAGTGGCCATATAGAGCGATTCCTGGATCTTGTCCTTAACATCGCGATAACCCTGCACATAGCTGTCGGCCCTCAAAAAATTGAAGTAGGCTTCGCGCGCCGATTCCAGAGTATTTAGTTTCAACTGCTTCAGGCCCAGTTCGTATGCCTCTTCGGCGGCCAGATTCAGAGCGTGATTCAATTCCGTATGGAACTGCTGAGGATTGGGGATCAGCTCAAGTGCCTTCGGTGAGCGGAAAATGGACTCCGCCATATTGTTCAGGGCGGTATATTCATTCACGGCAATGGAGTATTTGTCAGGCATATTCGATGACAGCGCATTCTGGATGATGCGGATGCTGTTTTCCTTTGCCATGGGATATGCCCGCAGCAGCACCTGCTGCGATTTTTTATGGTTGGGTTTGCTTCTGAGGCGGTTTACGGCAGCCATCGTGGCATGGTAATAATCACCCCGCTGAAGCAGCTTCTTGCCCGAAGAGCATCCTGAAATTATAACTACGGCGAGTAAAATAAATGATAAAAAGCTGATCTTTCTCATAGGTTCTCTTTTTTAGATCTGTTAATCTGCCATTTGCCTTAGCGAAAACTTGAAAGCCAGATATTGCTTTTTGTATCTGTTGTATGCTTTCCGGTTTTTGTATTTTATGCCAACAATCCGGGTTGTGTTTTCCTGCGGGTTACGGGTTTTCTGATAACTGCGGAGGTAGCTGTCCCGGGGGCCGCTAATCGTCCAGAAAGTTACGATATTTTTTTCTGATTTATTTTCTTCGCTGGCGCTTAATTTTTCACCCTCTGTTAAATCAATGTCATCCGGCTCGCCGCCCCATAAGGGTGAAAAGATGTAAAATTCCACTTCACCGTCGGGTGAAGTAAATATTGCGCTGTCGAAAGTGCCGTCGCCGGCCGTTTCCGAAAGGATAGAGCCCCGGGCTTCGAAATCCGCCGGATAGTCCACTTCGAACCATGCTCCCCTGAAGGTAGCGGTTTGCGCCGACAGGCCGATCGCCAGTATTCCGGATAATAT
>LUZO01000391.1 GCA_001603685.1 Bacteroidales bacterium Bact_23 | reverse complement strand
GTGGCGAAAAACTGGTAGGGGGATGCCGCACCGGCACCTTTGATGTCGTAAACCAGTCCGTGGACTTTGCGGAGGTCGTTGTCGATGCGGATTTCGTCGATGGCGCTGGCTTTGGGGATGTGCTTCATTACCAGAGCGTGGGCATCTTCGGTGAATTCGCCCAGGTTTTTGTTTACGGCTTTGTAGCTCAGGTGGAGGCTGCCTTTAAAAGCCGGAAAATCGATGTTGATCCAGTAGGGTTCATCCGGTGCGTGAGGATCGGGGGATACCTTTGCATAAACCGGAATTTCGAATTTGTAGGGATAGATGCTGTCGAGAAGGCGGTATTCGCGCTTTGGCAGGTCGATGCGGAAGTAGCCTCTGGGTTTGGGAACGGGCGGATCGCCGCAGGCTGTCAGAAATGCGGCAAATACCGCAAATACCAGAAGCCGGGCTATCCGTTTACGGCTTACCATCCGGGCGATTATCCTATTCCTCGTCTTCATCATCATCTTCGTCTGCAATTTCAACCTTTACCCTTTTAATGCGCCTTTTATCAACGGTTTCGGCCTGGAATTTATATCTGTCGAACTGAAAAATTTCTGATGAATCGGGCATTTTTCCGGCCAGTTCAAGCATCAGTCCGGCCAGGGTGTCGGAATCGCCCTTTGCCTCCTCGAAAATCCGGTCTTCTATATTGAGCACCTTGCAGAAGTCGTTGAGCAGGGTTTTTCCTTCGAACAGGTAGGTTTTATCGTCTAATTTCAGGTAGTTGATGGCATCGCTTTCGCTGTCGAACTCATCGTTGATTTCGCCGACGATCTCCTCGAGGATATCTTCGAGGGTTGCCAGTCCGGATGAACCGCCATACTCGTCAACGATGATGGCCATGTGGATTTTCCGGGTCTGGAATTCGTGGAGGAGGTCGCTGATGCGTTTATTTTCGGGAACGAAAAAGGCGGGGCGCTGCAGCTCCTGCCATCTGAAGTTATCGGATCTCTTCAAATGGGGCAGCAGATCCTTGATGTAGAGGATGCCGGTAACATTGTCGAAGCTTTCGCGGAAAACGGGCACTCTGGAGTAGCCCGATTCGAGGATAATCTCCAACAGTTCACCGAAAGGGGTTTTTTCGTCAACCGCCGTTACATCCACCCTTGCGCGCATAATTTCCCTTACGGCGATATCGCCGAATTTTACAATTCCCTTGAGGATTTTCTTCTCTTCGTCGGGTGTCTGGTCGTTGCCTGAGGTGAGTTCCAGCGCTTCGGAGAGGTCGTCGATGGTGATGTCGTGTCCGCGGTGTTCAATGCGTTTGTCAATCAGGTTGGTCGATTTCACCAGGATGGAGCTCAGGGGGGTGAATATTCCGCGCAGTACCAGCATGGGTTTTGCCATAAAATGTGCCAGCGGCAGGGCGTGCTGCGAGGCAAAAATCTTGGGCATGATTTCACCGAACATCAGAATCAGCGCGGTAACCACCACTACCTGAATCAGAAATCCGAGAACGGGGCTTTGGCTGAAATCGAACATCCGCGCCATCAGGAAGGATGAGATGATAACAACGGCCACATTTACCGAGTTGTTGGCTATAAGAATGGTTGCCAGCAGCTTTTTCGGGCTTTCGAGCAGATGCTGAATGGTTTGGCTTTGCTTTCTTTTATCCGTTCTCAGATCGTTGAGCTGAGCAGGAGTCAGCGAGAAATAGGCGATTTCCGACGCGCTGATGGCTGCCGAAATGATTAGTAACAGAATAATGACGATGAATCCGGCAATGATATCGGGGCCAAAATCGCCGGTATAGACGCGGAGTAAAACTGAGAACGCCTGTAAAGAAGGATCAATGTCAGGATCTTCCAATGCTGTGATAATTAATTGACTGATTGTTTGATCATTGGTGCAAAATTAGTAAAAATCCGTACAGGATATCACCGTATTGGGTTCAGGTTACGAATATTGCAGCACTTCGATTTCGCCTTTCATCACGCCAATGGCATTCATAGCCAGCGCATCTACCTCATTTTCATCTGGATATAGAGCGATGGGAGCGATTTTTTCCACTTTGCGGCTCAGGTCGGTGGTAAACTTGCCGTTGTTGAAAAGTTCGCCGGACAGGATGATGGCATCGGGTTTTCCATCCATAACGGTACACATTCCGCCTATCTCCTTGGCAAGCTGGTATCCCATGGCATTCATGATAAATGCGGCTTTTTCGTCGCCTTCGGCTATGCGTTTTTCGATGACGCTGAGGCTGGTGGTACCCAGATATCCGGCAAGTCCTCCCTTATCGGTAATCATCTTCATGATTTCGCTTTCGGTATATTTTCCCGAAAAGCAGAGTCTTACCAGGTCGCCAACCGGCAGGGTTCCGGTGCGTTCGATGGAGAAGGGGCCATCGCCGTCGAATGCCTGGTTTACATCCACCACTCTTCCGTGTTTGTGGGCGCCCACCGATATTCCGCCGCCGCCGGCATGAACCACCAGCAGGCTGAGTTCATCATATTTGCGGTTGATCGATTTTGCATATTTTCTGGCCACCACTTTCTGGTTCAGTGCGTGAAACACCGATTTGCGCTCGAACAGGGGATGTCCGGAGATGCGGGCCACATCATCGAGCTCATCCACTACCACCGGGTCGGCAATCAGAGCCCTGGCGTTGGTAAGCGCAGCGATATCTGAGGCGATGATTCCGCCGAGGTTGGTGGCATGCATGCCCATTACGCCATTGATCAGGTCTTCGCGTAACTTATCGTTTACTTCATAAACGCCCGATTTCACCGGTTTTATCAAACCACCCCGTGCCATAACGATCTTTATCTTGTTGATGTTGATATCGTTATCCTTCAACTCCTGCAGAATGGCCTCCTTGCGCATTTCAAGCTGCCCGGGAATGGTGCCGCATGCGGCAATCTGCTCTTCGGTGTATTTTATGGTTTTCAGAAAACAGAGGTTTGAGTCTCTGTAAACAGCCACTTTCGACGAGGTGTTTTTTGGATTGATGACCAGAATAATGCCAAATGTCATAACGAATGGGTTTGAAAAATTCAGGTGTAAAGTTAAGGAAGTTTGTTAAATATGCGGAAACAAAATATTTTGTTCCGTTAAAAGCGTTTCAGCAGGTCAACGATTTTGCCGAGGTGGATGGCGTCGGTTTCATCGAAGGTATTCAATTGGCTGCTGTCAACATCCAGTACGGCGATGATTTTCCCGTTGCCGTCCCTGACCGGAACCACGATTTCGCTTTTTGAGCGGGAGTCGCAGGCAATATGGCCGGGAAACTGTTCCACATCGGGCACAACCAGCGTTTTCTTCTGCTCAACGGCAGCCAGACATACGCCCCGCCCTTCGAGTACCTGACAGGCAACGGGGCCCTGATATGGCCCGACAGTCAGGCGATTCCCATCCACAAAATAGAAACCGCACCAAAAGAAGTTGTCCATTTTATGATAAAGTACGGCCGAAATGGTAGCCATGGCGGCGGTAAGGCCGGGGCTTTTTGCCAGCAGCGGCTCTATTTGCGCAAAAAGGCGCCCGTAACGGCCCTCTTTTTTATCGGGATGCATTGTTATATGGTGTAAAGGATTATTACGGTATATACC
>LUZO01000390.1 GCA_001603685.1 Bacteroidales bacterium Bact_23 | reverse complement strand
ATATAACTATATATCTCTTTTGCAACATATATAAGAATATTTTATCTTACCTATTGATTTCTATCATTTTATTTTGTATATTTATGGCAATTTTTAATAACCTTGTTATGGATAATATTTTGTTAAGAATTCTGCTTGACAGCTTTGAGCGTCATCAGAGACCAGAAGAGGAGAGAGGATATGGCCGTCCTTTTATCACCATTTCGAGGGACTATGGGTGTGAGGGAAATCTGCTTGCCGGAATGATAGCCAAAGAGCTTGCCGATAGAGGCTCCCGCTGGAAAGTAATGAGTAAAGAGATCATCAACGAGGCAGCCCATGAATTGAATCTGGATCCGGAAAAGGTGAAAACGGTTGTCGGGCCGGTTGAAAGGGGAACCCTGGATGAGGTACTCAGTTCACTGACGACCAAATATTACAAAAGCGACAGAAAAGTCCGGCAGACGATTGCAGATGTGGTGATTACAGCCGCCCAGACCGGCAATGTCATCATTGTTGGAAGGGCAGGGGCAGTCATTACCATGGGAATGCCCAATGCACTGCATATCAAGCTGACCGCTCCGCTGCAATGGCGCCTCGATACCATGATTGAGCGCTACAACATGAAGCGGGAGGAGACCGTTAAAATCATGGCATCCATCGACCACAAGCGGTTTAAAATGCAGCGCGATTACATGAAAAAGGCAATCGATATCAACGATCTTTTTGACATCACCTTTAACTGCAGCAGAATTACCCATTCGGAAATAGTGAAAGCAATCATTTCTGTCCTTGAATACCGGAAGATGATCTGATCGCACTGAAACGATCAAAACTGTTGAATTATGAGCGACAAAACCTTTAATCCGGAAAATACCGGGCGGAATTTCATTGAATATACCAAATACCCGTTTCTTCCGCTTTCGCCGCAACGGCAGGGCAGCCCGGTACCTCTTCTTGAGCTGGCGGCCGATCCGGGATTGCCGCACATCGAGCTTCCTGACCCCGACTCCGAAGCGGCTGCCCTGCCCGCCGACCTGCACACAACCATTAATGAACGCATCAGCATCAGAAACTACAGAAATGAAAAAATAAGCCTTGGGATGCTTTCGCTTCTGCTGTGGGAAACGCAGGGAGTGAAAGAGAACATAAAAGGCATCCACACCCTCAGAACCGTTCCCTCGGCCGGTGCCCGGCATGCACTGGAAACATGGCTGCTCATCAACCGGGTGGAAGGGCTCACTCCCGGCCTCTACCGCTTCCTGCCGCTGTCGCACAGCCTGGTTCAGCTGAATACTGACAAGGATATGGACGACCGCTTCACTCACGCATGCAACGATCAGCTGATGGTGAAACACAGCGCGGTAACCTTTATCTGGAGCGCCGAAATTTACCGCATCAAATGGCGGTACAGCGAAAGGGCTTACCGGTATATCTTTCTGGATGCGGGCCATGTTTGCCAGAATCTCTATCTGAGCGCCCAGGCCATGGGTTGTGGCGTATGCTCCATCGCCTCATTCGACGATGATATGCTGAATGAACTGCTTGGCCTCGACGGCGAGTCGCAGTTTGCCATTTACGGGGCAAGCGTGGGGCTGCGGCATTAACCAGTCGCCTGCTCCATCAGATTTGCGGATGGAGTTTCCCTACTTTATGGCAGTTACTATGGCCGTTGCTCCGAGCAGGAATGATCGGCTTTGAATTTTACTGAATCCGGCTTTCAGCAATAGCTCCGAGATTTCGGGAACGGAGTAATAGTGGACGGCCGAACGCGCCAGATAGGAGTATGCCGCACGGTTTCCCGAGATCAGCCCGCCGATGGGAGCGGTTATGTACTTCTGATAAAAATGGTATCCCCACCTTACAATCCTGTTTTTGGGCTGGCTGGTTTCCAGAATCACAAAGCGGCCTCCCGGTTTCAGCACCCTGAGCACCTCGCTGATGTGCAGCGCAGCATCGGGATTTTCAAAGGTCAGGTTCCGGAATCCGAACGAAATGCCTACCGCATCAAAGGTACCGTCGTCAAACGGCATATTGCCGGCATCGCCCTGTATCAGCTTAATTCTGTCCGGTCCGAATACGGCAACCTTTTCACGCGCCCGCTCCAGCATGGTATGGCTGAAGTCGAGGCCGTAAATGCCGGTCTGTTCGCCAGCCGAACGGGCAATGTGCATGGTAAGGTCGGCGGTGCCGCAGCAGAGGTCGAGCACCTGAGCAGGATTTTCTTCAAGTACCTTGGATGCAGCCTTTTTTCGCCAGCCTTCATCCAGGTTGAGCGTAAGAATACGGTTCAGAATATCGTATTTTGGCGGTACTTCGGTAAACATCTGCTGGGTAGGGCGAAAACCCTTTTCATCTCGGAACATGGAGCGGATATGTTTTTTTCGGAACAAATTTTAAGGCCTCAAAGGTAAGAAGTTCATCCGAAAACAGGATGGCTATCTGCAAGGAGATACCGATTTTAATCCGCAAACCTGCTGGGGATACCGTTGCAATGCTTTTAGGAAGCGGAATCAGCACTTTCAAAGATTATTGCGTTTCATGTAAATAGTTGGTGCATTTTCATATTTTTGCATCAATTAAAAACCCGTCTTATTATGCGTAACCTTATCATTTTCATGGCTATGGCAATTCTGATTGCAACAGGTGGCTGCAGCGAAAAGAAACCGGTGGAAACCGGAGAGCCTGCAAAGGCATTCATTGATCAAACAACGGCTGAACAGGTCATTAAAACCCTGAAGGATTCATACGGCGAAAACGCCGCTTTCCGCATCGAAAGGGGAGTGCACCAGGTAGCCAACCTTTGGCGCGAAAGCGATGGCACAACCGAAGATTTTAAGAAATTTTGCCAGGATAATTTTATTGCGGATGACGCCGCCCTGGAGAATCTTTTCAGCAAGCTGGAACGGAACTTTGAAATTTTCAACGGCTATTTCCATAAAATGGATGTGCTGCTGAAAGAGCCGCTGCATATTGATGGCCCTGAAATTGAGCCGGTTGATATGATGTTCGGAAGCTATAACGCCGCCGCTCACCTCACCGACGATTTCTTCGAAAACAAAATCGCCTTCCTCACCGCCCTGAACTTCCCCTTTTACTCACTGAAAGAGAAGACCGAACAGGGAATGGAATGGAGCCGCAAACAATGGGCCTATGCCCGTATGGGCGACCGGTTTACCTCGAGGGTACCCGCCGAAATCATCCAGAATGCCTCACGCATTCTTACCGAAGCCGATACCTATATCTCCGATTACAACATCTACATGGGCAGACTGGTAAACGACAAGGGCGAAACCCTGTTTCCCGAAGATATGAAGCTGATTACCCACTGGGGGCTGCGCGATGAGCTGAAATCGAACTATGCCGCCGAAAACGGGCTGGAGAAACAGCGTATGGTGTACAGCGTTATGAAGCGCATCATCGACCAGAGCATCCCGCAGCAGGTGATCAATCGCGGCGAATATACCTGGAATCCCGACCAGAATAAGATTTACAAGGATGGCAAAGAGGAGCAGGGTTCACCCGAACCGGATACCCGTTACGAAGTGCTGCTCGGGAACTTTCATGCCATGAAAGCCATTGACGCGTACAACCCCAACTTCCCTACTTACATCAGCCGGTCGTTCGAGGAGTATATGGAAATTCCTCAGGAAGATGTGGAGCGCCTGTTTGTAGAGTTTGTTTCATCGCCTCAGGTGAAGGAGGTGGCTGCATACATCAAAAGCCGCCTCGGACGGGATCTCGAGCCGTTTGATATTTGGTACAACGGTTTCAAATCGAGGGGGGGAGTTCCTGAAGAGCAGCTTACCGCCATCACATCCAAAAAGTATCCCAATCCCAAAGCCCTGGAGGCTGATCTGCCGAATATCCTCGTAAAACTTGGTTGGACCAGGGAGAAAGCAACACAGATAACCTCGCTGATATCGGTTGATCCGTCGCGCGGAGCCGGCCATGCCTGGGGCGCCGAGATGCGCAACGATGTGGCCCGCCTGCGTACCCGCATCGGAGCCGGCGGAATGGATTACAAGGGATACAACATCGCCGTGCATGAGTTCGGCCACAATGTGGAGCAGACCACCACCATGAACGATGTGGATTATTACATGCTGCAGGGAGTTCCCAATACCGCCTTTACCGAAGCGGTAGCTTTCCTGTTTCAGAAACGCGACCTGGAACTGCTGGGTATGCCCAATGCCGACCCGAACAAAGACCACATGATGGCACTCGACAATTTCTGGGCATCCTACGAAATCATGGGCGTATCGCTGGTTGACATGAAGGTGTGGAAGTGGATGTACGAGCACCCCGATGCCACCCCCGCTCAGTTGAAGGAAGCCGTAATTCTGGCTGCCAAAGAGGTTTGGAACAGCTATTATGCCGGTATCCTCGGCGGTAATGACGAGCCCATACTCGCCATCTACTCGCACATGATCGACAATCCGCTCTACCTCTCCAATTACCCTATGGGGCACCTGATTGATTTCCAGATAGAACAGCAGGTTAAAGGCAAAAGCCTGGCTCAGGAGTTTACCCGCATGTACACCCAGGGAAGGCTGGTACCTCAGGTATGGATGAAAGGCGCCGTTGGCCAGGGCATCTCGATTCAGCCCACCATCAACGCTGCTGCTGAAGCACTGAAAGCAGTTCAGTAAACACTTTTTTAAAATTGAATTTCACGGGCCTGCCGGGGTTAACGCTCCGGCAGGCTTTTTTGTTTTGGAGGCCGGAGGTCAGAGTCCGCCGCGGCGGAAGAGGTCAGAAGTAGGAGGTAGGAAGTAGGAGGTAAGAGGTAGGAATTGAGAATGAATAATGGAGAAAAATGCGCCGTCAGGCGCTTCAAATGTTCGACGCCTTCAGGCGGAGAACCGTAAATCTTTTAATGCACCGCCAGGTGCGTCAAATGCGCCGTCAGGCGCTTCAAATCTTCATCCGCCGCGGCGGAGCGCCGTCAGGCGCTTCAAATCTTCAAATCTTCAAATCCTCAAATCCTCCCCCTTGCTTATTTGCCTAAAAATCACTATCTTTAGGCCATGAAACCAATTGTTAAATTCCCCTTTGCCGGAAAGATTTTCCGTACACTAATCGCTTCAGGGCTTGGGATAACACTGTTAGGGATGAATCCAGTATTCGGTCAGGAAGACTATGCTGCCAAAAGGGAGAATATGGTAAGGCATCAGATTCAGGCGCAGGGCATTTACGATAAGGCAACGCTTGAAGCGATGCGCCGGGTGCCTCGGCATAGGTTCGTTCCGGCAGAGATGAAACCTCATGCCTACCGCGATATGCCGCTGCCCATCGGCTACAGTCAGACCATTTCGCAGCCGTATATGGTGGCGTATATGACACAGGCGATTAAGCCCTCCAAAGGGATGAAGGTGCTCGAAATAGGCACAGGATCGGGCTATCAGGCGGCAGTGCTGGCCGAGATTGTGGACAGTGTCTTTACCATCGAGATTGTGGAGCCGCTCGGTAAACAATCGGCAGCACTTTTAAAACGGCTGGGTTATGGCAATGTCAGGGTTAAAATAGGCGATGGTTTTGCCGGCTGGCCCGAACATGCTCCGTATGATGCCGTTGTAGTAACCGCCGCGGCCGGCGAGATCCCGCCCCCGCTGATAGCACAGTTGAAAGAGGGTGGCAGCATTGTAATTCCCGTGGGGAGCCCGGGAAGTGTACAAACCCTGATATTGTCAACCAAAATAAAAGGAAAAATGGTCGAAAAAAGCCTGTTGCCGGTCAGGTTTGTACCGTTTGTAAGGGAAGAAAAATAAAATTATACGAATTGTATTTACAAAATAGTCCATACTGTTTTGTAAATTTACAATCGTTAATGCCGATGGTTAA
>LUZO01000389.1 GCA_001603685.1 Bacteroidales bacterium Bact_23 | reverse complement strand
ATTTATAAGGTTATCGGCTATTCTGATTCTATTGCATAGCATAACATCAGCACAGAATCCCTGGACTCGTATCTCTCCTGTTCCACAGGAAAACACAATTACCGACCTGACGATAATTCCAGGATCCGGCAGGTTAGTGGCCGTTGGCGAAAGAAGTACCGTAATGTTCTCAGACAACCAAGGAGCCGACTGGGAAATAAAGCTAAACCCCGCAGGAATGAATAATCAGTTTACGGTAAAAGGGATATGCTTTGTCAGCGAAACCACAGGATTCATCCATGGAAGCGGTGGAACCATTCTGAAAACTACCGATGGCGGAAATACCTGGGCGCTAAAGCATCAAAAATACACCGATCCGGATAAGGGCTTTCATCATATGAAATTCATTGACGATTCCATAGGATTTGTATGTGGAGAAAATGGAGTAGCCCTCAAAACCACTGATGGTGGGGAAACATGGTCAGCCATCGCTACCGGCACAACGGCAAACCTAATGAAAATCGTTTTTCGCGATTCCCGGAATGGCTTTATTTATGCATCTTCGCAAGGGCTGATAACTTCTGACGGAGGTACTACCTGGACATGGGGTACGATTTTCGAAGGCCTTGCCGGCAACTCGATTAATGATTGCGTATTTACCAACGACTCAACCGGATATGTCTTCAATATGGCAAACTATCCCAATTACGAAAGCTATATTTATAAAACAACCGATAAAGGTGCAAGCTGGAAAATGGTTTGCCAGAATAATAGCGATGCTTTTACCGGAAAGTTTGCGTTTTTCGATGAACAACGAGGAATGGCAGCTTGTAATTCGTTTGATTATATGATTAAAATATTGCTTACGAACGACGGCGGTGAAACCTGGACTCCGAATGATCAGCCTTTCATACCGTGGTATGCTGCTGATGCTCTGATATACACCGGAGAGCAGCACGCAATCGCAGCCGGTATAAACGGCATGATCTTTACCTCAGAAAATGGTGGTCAAAGCTGGGAGAAAGCTTATGCAAAAAATCTTTTCGGAGAAGGAGATATTTACAAAGTGCAATTCCCCGTCATAAATACAGGATATGCCATAGTAAACGGCAGTGGCGGAGGTGTAGCCATGGAAAGCCTGATGAAAACAACCGATGCCGGTAACACCTGGTCTACAATTATCTTTGATTGTGGTGACGGCTTTCTGAATCTTCATTTTGTCAGCGAAACCACAGGCTATGTCGTTAATGAATCATTTCATGAAACAATCGATTTAGCAAAAACCACTGATGGAGGCGATACCTGGGCATACCACTCAACCGGAATACAGTTTGCTGATAAAGGTACTGATTTCGCTTTTTTCGATGAAAATAACGGGTACATTATCGGAACTTATGAGATATTTAAAACATCCGACGGTGGAGTAAGCTGGGAAAATATTGCACCAACCTACAATTCAAGTAATAAGTTCAACAAAATAGCTTTCCGTTCGAAAGATGAGATAATCATTACCGGAGCTTTCAACGGAAAAGCGGCAATTTACAGGTCGGCGAATGGTGGTGCAGACTGGATGCCTCACATAGTGAACGACTTTAGTATCAGCGAAGAAATTGCATTGCCCGATGAAGAGACGATAGTGGTCAATTGCGGAACTCAGATTATGAAATCGTCCGACAACGGCATCACCTGGCAGCTTGCCGACACCGATGCAGATTGGTTAACTTACAATTACATTACCTTTACTTCTCCCCTAATTGGTTATGTTGTAGGTGAGGGTCAGTTTAGCAATATTATGAAAACCACCGATGGCGGAAACACCTGGTCTTCGCTGAATACCAACTCCACTTCCGAGTTATACACAGCCTGGTTTACAGACGACGACAACGGCTATGCTTATGGCGGCAAAGGATTGATCATCAATACAACTACCGGTGGAATATTAAATATAAACAACCTTTATACATTTAAAGATGCTGAAATTTTCACCCTATTTCCCAATCCTGCCACCGAGGTAATCATACTGAAACCGGAACAGGATAGGTTGTTGAAGGATAAGATTATGCTTACGATTACGGATATCGCAGGGAGCGTTGTCATAAAAAAAGAGTTCAGCCCTTCGAAAAGGCAGTTGATAATCAATGCACAAGCACTAAAGCCCGGTGTTTACATTGCACATATTCAGATGGCGGATGGCAAAAATGAATCACATAAAATCGTAAAACTCTAGGCCAGGAACAATAAATTACATGATTAATTCCCAAATTTTTCATGTAGAAAACAGCTACTTTTGTAGTCATGACATTCCGTTTCAAGCAATTTGGCATTGACGATTCAGGCTGTTCTATGAAGGTAGGAACAGACTCGGTATTGCTTGGCGCCTGGGCCGACCTTCCGGAGAACGGCCGGATTTTAGATATTGGTACCGGTTGCGGATTGCTGGCGCTGATGGCCGCACAACGCAGCAAAGCGAGTATCTACGGCATCGAAATTGATGAAGCCTCTGCACATCAGGCCGTACTGAATTTCAGCCGCTCGCCCTGGAGCAACAGGCTTGAAGCTCAGTGCATCAGCCTACAGGAATTTGCTAACGCACAGCCACAACTTTTCAGCCATATCCTCACCAACCCGCCCTATTTTGTAAATTCGCTGAAAGCTCCCGAAGTTGGCCGTAGCCGCGCAAGGCACAACGATGAGCTGCCGTTTGAGGTACTGGCTACCCTCAGCTTCAGGTTGCTCACCCCTGACGGGAAACTCAGCCTGGTGTTGCCGGTAAACGAAGCGGCGTTATTCAGAACCGTGGCGGAGCAGGCAGGTTTTCATCCGAACCGTATTCTACATGTCAGACCGTTTGAAAACCGCCCCGCTAACCGCATACTGATGGAGTTTGGCAAAACGGCCGGCCAAACGATAACTGAAGAGTGGCTGAGCATTCGCGGAGAGGATAAAAACTACACCGCTGAATACAAAACACTTACCCGGGATTTTTATCTCAATTTCTGATTACCGGGGCACTGTTTTTGTTGTGTTTTTATAAAAAAGTACTTTTATGAAAAAGTTTCTCCTCCCCCTTATTCTGACGGCGCTTTTTTCGGGCTATGCTACGGCGCAGAGAATGTACTCGTGCGATAACCGCTACGATGCCGACTTCAAGGTATTTGTGGTTGACAATAAATACGACGCCGACCTGCTGGTTTATAAGGTGGGCAACCGCTACGAAACGAGTACCGACGGCCGCTGGTTTTTTGTGGATAACAAGTACGATGCCAGCAAGAAAATATGGTTTGCAAGCAACCGATACGACGCCGATTTACTCATCTACTTTGTGAAGAACCGCTACGATGCCGGCTGGCGCAACCGCAAGAAAATGCATTTGATATTCTGATTCGGAAATTACGACCGCTGACCGTGAGAACCACCCCTACCCGTTAATCCTCATCAAAAAAGAGATTAACAGACTTAACGCCGTTCATTTTTTTAATCTCTCCAACCAGGTTTTTCCCTTTCGACTCCTGCTTGAGGTTGATGTAATAGGAAAATTCCATCACTTCATTTTCCAGTTCACCCAGGGTTTTCACATTTACAAGTTTATACTTGCGGCAATATCTTTTAAACTCATCTGCAAACGGATTATCGGCCATCTTGCCCGTAAAGGCGGTAATCTGCAGTAAAAACTCGCGGCCTCGGGGCAGCACAAAACTGAACTTACTCATTAACAGATAGACACCTCCTACAGTCAGGGTTCCTATAAAGGCAATGAAATAGAGTTTTACGCCGGCAGCCAGGCCAATCGCCAGTGAAAAGAAGATAAACATAATATCGGCGGCATCCTTCACTGCGGTACGGAACCGTATAATCGACATGGCCCCCACCATTCCGAATGCACGCGCCAGATTATTGCCAATCACCATAATAACGATGGTGGTAATCATTGTAAGCAGTATGAGCGAAACGGTAAACGAAGCCGAATAATTAAGCCCACGGTAGGTGTACTTGTAAATAATCGCAATTACAATGCCGCACAGCAGAGATACCAGCACATTGGCCATTACCTCAACCGTTGAAATGCTGAAAACAAAGATTTCCTGAAAATCAGTGACCATAATATCTGCCGTTAATTTAATAAGTAATCATTTTACGCTTTGTACTGACATCGAAGCCGATGGTATATTTTGAAATTGCCTGGTGCCTCAGATCGAACTCCTTTACCAGCGACCGCCCCCACATTGGCATAGGCTCCGAAAAGTACTTTATTTCCAGAACAAAATGACGGTTGAACAGATAGCTGTAATTTCCGTCTTCAAAAAGCATTTCAATATCCGGATATTTGATGCTTCTGATGTTTTTATCGAAAGTGATGCGGACATCCGGATTGAATTTCCCATGCCATGCTTCGCGCTCATAAACAATCAGCACGCTGGGGTGCAGAAAATCCTTCTTAACATGAAACATGAACCGCCTGGCATCATCCTCCCGCTCCTGACTTTGTTCCGGATTCAGAATATAATCCTCAATGCACCCCGATTGAAGCACCTCTTTTACATCTTCGAATTTAAACTGGCTGCGGTGTTTTTTAATCCGGTCTTCGATTTTCCGCTTGATTTCAAAAACCACGGTTTTACCGGGTTCGTAAGAGTTGTATCCCCTGATGCGGAATTTCCGGCGAAACAGTACTCCGGCACTTTTTTCCTGGTAAAAGTCAAAGTTCCTGCTGTCAAAATAAATGCTTCGTACGGTGTACTGCATCAGGCCGTTGCGGGATGGCAGCGTATTTTTGTCAGGCTCCACAAAAGGCATCAGCCTGTCTCTCAGTTTAGGCATCAGATCATTAGGAACCAGATATTTACGCTCATACCTAAGGTCTTCCATCCTCAATTTGATTTTATGACTCTGAGAAGCCTTTTAAAATATTCCGGAATGGTAATCCAGCCTCCGTCAATGGTAGCATCCATAAGCATTCCCGAGAGCACTCCGTTTTCACCCTCATTCATGGCTGCAGTAACAAACACATTTTGCCGCTGGCCAAGCATCTGAACGGAATTATCTATCCCCGTTATACGGGCATCGTAAGTTTTGCCGAGGGTATGTGCTTTAAGTACAAGCTCCTGTCCAACAAACACATAAGGCAGTTTATAAACTTCAACCGGCAGAACCACAATCAGTTGCGAGTAATCGGCTATCGTGAGAAAGATATTCCCCTCATCAATTACAGGCCGCAGCCCGACAATTCTTCCTTTGATGGGAGAGGTAATGTAAAAGGATGCCAGGCGCTTTTCAGCCTCGGCGATCTGCATCTCCAAAGCGTGGATGGAGGCATTGATGTAGTCAATTTCCTCCTTTTTGGCGCCGGTAATCAGCGACTGGTAATTGGCTTTGGCTTCATTTACATTCTGCTGCTTTACAATCAGATCGTTGTACGACAACTCAAACTGCTCGGCCGAGATGTAGTTTTTATTATAAAGAGCCTCCTGACGGTCGGTCAGTTGCCGCTGGGTATTGTATTCCTGCTCAGCCCTGAGCATGCTCTCATAGGCCATTCTTACCTTTTCAGGTTTTTCGCCCGTGGAATACACCTTAAGCAGGCTCTGCTGCACCAGAAGTTCGGCCTTCAGCTCCACATATCTCTTCTCCTCTTCGGTTGAGCTAATCTTTCCGATGGTATCGCCTGCGGAAACCTCTCCGGTATTAAGCAGACCCTCCCTGAGCTGAAATCTGGCCAGGTCCCCTCTCTGAAACTGAGTGACCATATACTGGGTAGAAGTATTGGTCAGATTATCCTTGTATTGTGAAACAAGGATTCCAGAAGCATCTTTCTTCAGCACCCACTCCTTAACGGGCATCACAATGCCACGCGAGTGAATGCGATAGGGAACCCGCACAAATTGAATCAGAAAAATCAGAATTATTAAAAACCCTGCTATCAGAAAAATCCGGGTAACTAATCGCCTCATCTTAATTTATTAAGAACCCCCGAATTAATCCCGGGGTCAGAGTTTTTGCACAAGTATAACGCCTCAACCGGAAAATCATCATACCATGCAACTGAATTACAGTATTTAATTGAATTACAATTACTTAAAGTAATACAACCGGCAAATTTATTAAAAATAGGGAGGCTAAACATAAACAATTGAAAAAAACGCAAAATATTGGTC
>LUZO01000388.1 GCA_001603685.1 Bacteroidales bacterium Bact_23 | reverse complement strand
TTTTGAAATGCACAATATGAATAATTCCTTGTGCGGATTCCATCGGATAATATATATGTGATCATCATGTAAAACACTTAATCTATTCGAAATTTCTAACGCTGAATTTGGTTTAAATGTTTCATCCGGGGAAATCAGGATAAGCTTTGTGAATCAGTTTTCGGCAAAATCACGCTGTTTAACAATAAATTGGTAAAATTGCAGTTTATTTGTTCAGACAGTCCGGCAGCCGGATCAGGGGAATAGCTGGTTTTGCAAGGATTTAATAATTAGCCGGTTAACCTGAACCCGCGGGCTGAACTACAAAGAAAACCTTTATAGATGAGAAAGCAATTTTTACTGTTTCTGACTGCTTTGCAGCTATTTCTGTTTATATATTCCACTGCTGTATCACAGGAAATCGGAATAGGCGAATGGCGCGACCATCTGCCCTACCGTACGGTTATTTCGGTGGCCGAAGCCGGCAGTAAAATATATGCTGCCACACCATACAGCCTGTTTTATTATGATATTTCCGACAACAGTCTGAACCGGCTGAACAAAAGCAACGGACTGAGCGATGTAGGTATCAGCGGCATCAAGTACAATCCGGAACTCAAAACGCTGGTAATCGCTTACACCAATGCAAATATCGATCTGCTGAAAGAGGATGGCAGCATTATCAATCTTTCCGATATCAAGCGAAAACCTATTTTGGGCAACAAAACTATCAACCGCATCGAATTTATCGGGAAGCGGGCATACCTGGCCTGCGGTTTTGGAATTGTTGTTCTGGATATTGAACGCGAAGAGTTTCCTGAACCCATTTACTATATCGGATTCAACGGAAGTGCCGTTAATGTGAATGATATTGCATACAATCCTGCCGATTCGCTTATCTATGCAGTTACGGAAACCGGAATTATGAAAGCGAAGTTTCATGGATCAAACCTTGCCAACTTTGCGGAATGGAATCCCGAATTCTCGCCGGTGCTCCCGATAGCTCCGTATAATCTTATTGCCGTGCTCGATGGCCGGGTTTATATTAACAAAAGAGGACCGGCGTATGCCACAGACGCTATGTTTGTAAAAAAAGAGGGCCAATGGGAGCCCTTCTTCCCCGAAAACACCTCTAACCGGTTCAGCCTTGCAGTGTACAACGAACTTCTGGTTGCATCAAACAACCTTTCGGTTGATTTCTTTAAGCCCGATGGCTCTCACTGGCGCAGGTACTACACCTATGATCCGGGCGATGTAAATCCGAAAGATGCCATTCTGGATAAGGAGAACAACCTGTGGATTGGCGATGAATTTGAAGGGCTGGTTAAGGTTACGGATTATAAATATACCGAACGGCTCTTGCCCGACGGACCGGGTTTTTTGGATGCATACGCCGTGGCTTCGGGAAATAACGATGTGTGGGTCGTGCCGGGCGGACGAAATACCGCTTATGGCGGAATATACAGGCAGGCGATGGTTGCAGGGTTTATCGACGGAAAATGGAAAACCATCGACAAGAAAAAGGATACTCTGCTCGGATCGTTGCGCGATGTTTTGTCTGTTGCCGTTGATCCATCGAACCGGAAACGGGTCTATTTCGGAACCTGGGGCTACGGTCTGCTCGAATATGTTGATGGTGAACGGGTTGAATTATATACCGGTGAAAACAGCAGCCTTGAGGGAGCTACCTTCGATCCGTCGTGGTATGGAATAGGAGGCCTGGCGTTTGACAAACAGAATAACCTGTGGGTTACCAATTCAAGCGCAGCATCGGCCCTGTCGGTAAAAAAGGCAAACGGCGAATGGAAGTCGTTTAACCTGGGAGCCGGCGCTGCCGGAGTAGATATTACCCGGATAATGGTGGATAATTCGGGAAGGAAATGGCTCTTGCCCCGCGGCAATTCGCTGATTGTATTCGACGACAACGGAACCCTCGACAATACTGCCGATGACAGGGTGAAAAAGCTGACCTCCGTTGCCGGAAACGGTAATTTGCCCGGCGATTTTATCCTGAGTATGGCGGTGGATCATGAAGGGCTGGTATGGATTGGATCTAACGAAGGGATTGGAGTTATCTATTCACCTGACCGGATTTTTAGCGGCGGTAATTTCGATGCACAGAAAATTTTGATTGAACAGGACGGATACGGACAGTATCTGCTTGAGTCGGAAGCAGTAACTGCCATCGCAGTTGACGGCTCAAACCGGAAATGGTTTGGTACCGACCGGGCAGGAGTATTCCTGATGTCGGCCGATGGCACAAAAGAAATTCTTCATTTTACAGCAGAGAACAGCCCGCTGCTCAGCAATGCCATTACCGACATTACCATTACAAGCTCAGGAGAGGTATTTTTCAGCACCGACCAGGGAGTGGTATCCTATCGCAGCGAATCGGTTCCGCCCAAACCCAACTACGACGAAGTAGTGGTTTTCCCCAATCCGGTACGCGATTCGTATGACGGGCCGATTGCCATACGCGGACTGGTGGGAAATTCAAGCGTGAAAATAACCGATATAAACGGAAATATTGTGTTTTCGACCATCAGCGAAGGCGGACAGGCGCTCTGGAACGGCCGGAATTTCAACGGCGACCGGGTAAAAACCGGTGTCTATCTCATTTTTGTCACCAACAGCGACGGATCGAAGACAACGGTATCAAAAGTCATGTTTGTAAACTGACAACAGAGGCTGAAAGAAGATCCGGTGTCTGAAGTGAATAGCAGGCGTCTAATACCCCGTACATTTTAAAACAGCAGCCATTCGTTGCCTTTTGTTCGAAAATTCCTATTTTTACATATGCTTATTTCAACCCGCGGCATAGTGTTCCATACCACCCGTTATGGCGATTCGGGCGCTGTTGTGAAAGTTTATACCGAACAACTCGGGTTGCAGTCGTATATGGTTAAAGGGCTGTTCAGCCGCAAATCAAAACTGAAATCCGCCCTGTTCAGTCACCTGAATGTCCTCGATCTGGTGGTTGACCGCCGCGAAAGCAAGTCGTTGCATTATATCCGCGAGGCTGTGCTCCACATGCCGCTGCATCTGCTCCACGACGACATGGCACGAAGCTCGCTGGTGCTTTTTATGAATGAGCTGCTCTACAAATCAATCAGGGAGGAACATCCCGACCCCGCCTTGTTTAACTTTTTGATTACTGTACTTCAGATACTTAACGAGCCGGAAATCTCCCTCAGCTCTTTCCATCTGCTGTTTATGCTACGGCTTACCCGCTATCTGGGCTTTAGCCCCAGAATTGTGAAAGTGGATGGCGGCGGCATCTTCGATATGGAGGAAGGGCTGTTTATGGATTCGGAGCCGATGCACCGCTATTTTATTGCCGGCCCTCCGGCAAAAGCGCTTGAGGAACTTCAGATGAAGGATTTTCACAATCTCGGAACCTTTGAACCCGGCCGAAGTACCAGAGATGCCCTGCTGGCTCATCTTATCGACTATTACCGCCTTCACATCCCCGGAATGGGCGAAATGAAGTCAGTGGCAGTACTGCGTGAAGTGCTCGGCTAATCACTTTTCACTCTTTTCTTACTCCGCCCTCCTCCGGTAAAGCCTGAAAAACCGGTTTTGCCAGATCATTTCCGTTTCACGGCGGTTGGTTCGAAGGTAATGCTCAAGTGCGGGATCGGGGAGTTCGGTATAGAGCAGAAAATGGGTAGGCCGGCTGATTTCGGATTGCCTGTAAACTTCCGCAGGCGTGCTGTCGGGGTTGAATGCCATGCTGTTTTTGCCGGCAAAGCGGGCCAGCACCCTCGGTTTGATAAATACAACCAGCGCATCATCGGGAACCAGGTCTTTTACATTTGAAAAAGCATCCCGGCTATATCTGCCGTAAGGCCCCTCGCGGGTTTCGCGTGTACTTTGCTGAATTTCATGAAGCGAAGGCATATAGGTTGCAAGCATCATAACGGCAACTCCGGCGTAAATTGCAATTTCGCCCCTTCCCGGCTTCAATGCGGCAACGGCGGCAGCAATATACACCATAATCAGCGGAGCAACGGGCAGAAGGAACCTGAATCCGGCGTTGTGGTAGGGGTAAACCAGCAGCAGCCCGAGGTAGGCCAGAAAAATCCACTCCATCAGGCCCGGACCGCGGCGGATTGCAATGATCAGCCCGGTAATGGTAAAGGTTACTGCGGCGGAACCCGCCAGGAATCCAAACCAAAATACGCCCGAATGAATATCGATGAAAAATTTGCGCAGAACCTCAGTATAGGTATACAGGTTCATTGCAATGGTTTGCGAAAGGCTTTGCAGCGAAAAGGTATTCAGATAGGAGGAGGCGCCGGCTGTACCCCGCATGAAAATGAGGTTCAGAATAAAATAAAATACCAGCGCGACAGCAGCCGATAACAGTGGCCTTGCCGCCTCCTTCAGGAATGCGGAAAACTTCTCCTTTCTGATTAGCGCATTTAGGGCCATCCATCCGGCAAACATGACCAATCCGGCCGGAAGAATCATTCCTGCGGTTTTTACGGCTATGGCAAATCCGGCAATAAGGCCTGAAATAATCCAGGTAACAGCAGACGCAGGCGTTTTTCGGGCGGCGGTAAGCAGCAGAAACAATATAACGAGCAGGGCAAACGGAATGTCTGACATCACTTCGGCTTTAAGCTCAATCACATAGGGGTTGTAAAAAACCATCAGACTCATCGCCAGAGCGGGAAGCCATCCCGATTGCCTTTTCAGGAAAACAACGGTAAGCAGTGAAGTAAGCAGCAGAATTATGGAAGTGAGGTAATTATAGGGGGTTATATGATTCCCCCAATATTTTACCATGGGAGCAATAATTAGCGGAAAGCCGGGAGGGTAGGCCCGCGGGCCGAGGCTTGGATAAAATTCGTTGTACACATAACCGGTCTGATGCATCGGCTTGTGCTGCGCAATGTTTTCAGCCTGTGCCAGATACTGTGCAAAGTCATCCCCCCAGTCGTGATCGGAGCGGATGTTCAGGAATAACAGCAGAGCAAACAGCAGCAGGGCCAATGCCAGAGGCAAAACCCTTTTGGTATGGCAGGCCGGTGCCGTTTTATCCGGTTTCATAAAACAAGTTGCAATGATTAAGTTAATAAACAAGCCGGCTATCCGGCTGTGCCTGAACGGTAACCATGTTTAACGGCAACAGGGCTCCCGTTCCGGACATTCAAAACCGGTAAGGCGGTGGTAGTGCAAAGATAGGGAAACCTGCCCGATTCTGTATCAGGCATATTCCGGTTGGAAATTTCTGAAATCAAAAGACCTTTACCAGTTCAGAATCTTTCTGAAATCGTAATTCTCCGGATCGGGAACATATTTACGGGCAGCTTCATAATCGGCCGGCTCAATGTATTGCAGACTGTCTTCAAACACCATTTTTGACTTTTGGCCATCCATATTCACCAGGCGGGGCTTCACTTTTCCGTTTTCGTCTTCAACATCCTTCAGATACCGTGGTGAAATATCGCCGTTGGGGCCGCTGATTACCATACAACTGGTCAGCCCCTGATCATAAAGATGTTTCACGCCAATTCCCATCAGGGCGCAGTAGAGCATATCAAAGGCGATGGGCTGAACGCAGCGTATCTCGTAGCCGATTTCCACCGGACGGCTTTTTACTTTCAGCCCGAGTTCTGCCGTTCTTTTCTGCAGCAGCTCGTTAAAGATATGTGCCTTGCTCACATTGCCCAGTTCCGGATGCCCGTGGTCGTCGAAGGAAAAGTGGATGCCCGAGGAGGTAATCTCTTCGTCGGTCATAAAATGGAAGACCCCTTCGCTGATAATGGCAACCCCATAGCTGATACCCAGGATCTTACGCTTTATCATGGATGAAATTACCAGCCTCAGAATACGGTCGAAGGTAACTTCGGCCTTGTTGAACATTTCAGGAATGATAATCATGGGGTAATGGCAGGCAGCGCCGATGCCGAAAGCAAGGTGTCCGGCTTCGCGGCCCATGGCCGAAACCACAAACCAGTTGCCGCTGGTGCGTGCATCTTCATAAACGGTAGTTGCCAGCCTGACGCCCTCCTGCTTGGCACTCTGGTAACCGAAAGTAGGAATCCCATCCGGCAGCGGAAGGTCATTGTCGATGGTTTTGGGAACATGAATATTCTGAATATTCACATTATTGGCGGTCAGAAATTTCGAAATGCGGTTGGCAGTTGAGGCGGTATCGTCGCCACCAATGGTAACCAGCAGTTTTACATTGTTTTTAATGAAAAAATCTGTGTTGAAATCTTCATTTTTTGGTTTGTGGCGGCTCATAATAAGTACCGAACCACCCTGGTTGTGAATCCGGTCGGCCATTTCAAAATCAATGTCAACAATTTTGGGACTGTCGCTGAACAGCGTCTTGTATCCTTCGTGAAGACCGATTACCCGGTAGCCGTCTTTGAGAAAAACCTTGGCTACGGATGCTATAACTGAGTTAATACCGGGAGCAGGGC
>LUZO01000387.1 GCA_001603685.1 Bacteroidales bacterium Bact_23 | reverse complement strand
AGATTACTAAGATTGAACATCTTACCCACGATGTATTGCGGGTAGTGGCAGAGAAACCTGCCGTTTTAAATTACCATCCAGGCCAGGCTGCCGATATTTCGCTCAATAAAAAGGGATGGGAGCATGAGTTAAGAGCCTTTACTTTCGTATCGCTTCCTGAAGATGATCATATTGAATTCAATATAAAGACCTATCCGGCACACAATGGCGTTACCAACCAGCTTTTGTCGTTTCAGAAAGGCGACGAACTGATTGTACACGATGTATTTGGCGATATCTCCTATAAGGGCGAGGGTATTTTCATTGCCGGCGGCGCCGGAATCACCCCCTTTACCGCCATTCTGCGCAACCTCGAAAAGCAGCATAAAGTAGGCAACAACCGACTGATTTTTGCCAATAAAACCAAAGCCGACATCATTCTTGAGGATGATTTCAGGAAACTGCTGGGCAAAAACTTTATTAATGTGCTGTCGGGCGAAACCCGCGAAGGTTATGAGCATGGTTTCGTTACCGCCGAGCTGATTAAGCGCGAAATGTCCGGCAACAGCGACTACTTCTATCTTTGCGGCCCCGACCCGATGATGGATGCGGTTGAAAAGCACCTCGCTTCGCTGAATGTACCCAGAGAGCGTATCGTAAGGGAAGCCTTCTAATGCTGCTCCTGTGTAAAGGAAAGGCTGCCACGCAACGGATTCCAGAACAAATCCGGGTGTATGGCAGCCTTTCCTTTTTGCGGCCAATCGCCGCTCCGTAAAATCAGCCGATCTCCGCCAGCCTTACGGGATAATTTCCGGCATAAATATTTCCCAGGTTACCGTCGATGGCGATTTTGTCGCCCGGCCTGAGCGTTCGTCCGTTGATGGAGCAGACTTTTTCGCGTTCGTTTACGATAAGGTCCGAGCAGTTGACCACGCAGGTCTTATCCAGCCGCACCGCCGTAACTGCAGCGTGTGAGGTGGCTCCTCCGCGGGCGGTGATCAGTCCGTCGCAGGCAAATATCATTCCGATGTCGTCGGGAACGGTATCGGGGCGAACCAGAATCTTATGCTCGGAACGGGAGCTGAATTTCTCCAGGTCTTCCATGTCGAAGGCGAGGATGCCGTTCATTACCCCCTTTCCAAGCCCGATGCCGCGGCCCAGCAGGTCGAGTTCCGAAGGCTTGACGCTGAAAACAAAGCTCAGGTCGGGCTTGCGGATCTCCTGGTCGCGCGTTTGCAGAATGTAGAGGTCGTCCGGGTTTTCGCTTTCGAAGGTGAACTCAATTTCCTGATGGCTGAATCCGTACTTTTCGGTAAGCTCTTCGGCAATTTTCATCAGTTTGTCGTAGATGCCGGGGAAGAGTTTCTGAAGCGAGAACCCCTTGTCGCCGAACATTTTTTTTCGCTGCCGTTCGGTTACCGGCCACGGGTGAACCAGACCGGCCACGATATCTTCGCCCTGGCTGCAGAGGGTAAAGTCGCCGTAGAGCTGAATGCCCGGCTGGTCGATGTCGGGCGCATGGGTAAACAGCACGCCGGTTCCCGAAGTGCGGTGCAGGTTTCCTAGCACCATCTTCTGAACGATTACGGCCGTTCCCCACTCGTCGGCAATCTGAAGATGCTCGCGGTAAACCTTTGCCCTTTCGCTGTCCCACGACTGGAATACATTGAAAACCACCTGCTTGAGCTGTTCGAATGGCTCGTCCTTGAAGTGGATGTTGTGGCTGTGCAGGATGCTGATGTATGCCTTGGCGATTTCGCGCATCTGTGCCGGGCTGAAGTCAATCTTCTGGCTGATGCCGTAACGCGTTTTGAAGTCTATCATCACCTGGTCGAATTCGTCGCGCGAAATGCCGAATGCCATTCCCCACGACTGCAGGAAGCGGCGGTAGCAGTCCCACGAAGTCCATCCGTAGTTGTCGCGCTTGCTCAGCGCCTCCACGATTTCGTCGTTCAGCCCCACATTCAGGTAGGTGTTCATGGCGCCGGGCATCGAAATGGCCGTTCCGGAGCGTACCGAAAGCATCAGCGGGTTGTCGGGGTTCCCGAACTGCTGGCCGGTAATGCGTTCCAGGTTGGCAATCTGGCGGCGAAGCATCAGGTCGAGCTCCTTCTCGATGTAGGGATTCTGAAGAATGGCCTCGCGGCGGCGGAATACCTCGGTGGTAAGTACAAATCCCGGAGGTATGGGGAAGCCAAGCAGCAGCAGCTTTTTCAGGAAGTAAGCCTTCGAGCCGACAAAAATCTGGTTGTCCATCTCCGGGGTTTCGCGGTTGAGCAGCGAAATTACCAGATCGGTGTTGTACGACATGATGCCGCGGATGGTCTCTTCGGAGTAATCGTCAACCATCTGCCTGAAGGAACCCAGAATCCTTACCAGGAAGTTGTCAAGCGACTGAATCAGAAAAGCGGAGGAGAGCATTTCGCGGTAGAACTGCTCCGATTTCTTCATGATAAACTGCTTGCCCTGTTCGCCTTTTGTCTCTTCGGGGTGAAGCTGCGGAATGATTACCTTCAGCTGGCCGTCGTAGATACGCAGGAAGTATTTGTTGATGATTTCGCGCACGCTCTGGAGCATGAACTGAAGTATGTTGATGTACTGTCCCACCGAGAAGCTGGCGGAGTTTAGGCTGAATCGGAACATCTTCAGGTTTGAGTTGAAGCCCTGGTCGCTGACGCCGTCAATTTCAAGTCCTTCGCGGAAAAGCTCCAGCACCACATGAATCCTGCGGAGGGTTTTCGCCGTGATGTAATCGAGGTTGATGTTGGCGATAAGCTGCTCCATCAGCGAAGCGGCGATCTTCTCGAGGCGGAAGGTAAGGCCGAGCGCCTCGAATTTGGGCTCGCGGTACTTGCCGTACATACTCGGAATACCAATGGCGATGTGGCGCTTATGGTAAATGTCTTCCCACCCTTCGGTCTTCTCCTGATTCATGATGATGGTATTGAGCTGGCGCATAAAGATGTACACCTGCCTCAGTGCCCTTTCCGGCATCTTGTTGTCAATCAGGTGAATCAGCCCGTCGATCTCCGGCTTGTTGAAGAAGCTGAATTTCTGCATCAGCAGCCCGAGGTTCACCGTATTGAAGGAGTATTTCTCCTTCAGCAGTTCCAGCAGCCTGAAGATGTCGAGCAGGCGCTGCTTGTCCAGGGTGTTGTCGGTGGGGATGTTCTCTATCCGCTTGCTGATGGTTTCCCACGGCATGGCCATCAGCGCTTCGGGCATGCAGTTGTTGGTTTCGCACAGGTAGTGCATCAGCTCGTTGATGCCGGTGTACCAGCTCGATTTCAGCGAGAGGCTGAGCTCCACATCCTTGGGAATCAGCCCGTGCAGGTGCGAGGGGTTGCCGTCGTACCAGTAGCGGATGATGTTTCGCGTAAGCTCGATGTGGGTGTTGTTGCTTTCGGTATGCACCTGCTTGCGCAGAAAGTGAACCAGCCTGTCGTTGCGGTGCGACAGCTCGTCCATGGCGGTGGTTACCTCGCGAAGCTCGCCTTCGGCGCCGATTTCGTTGAAGTAAACCGGGAAGATGCGGGCAAGCTGCTTGATGTGCTTGAAGATGGGCTTGATGTCCGAATTCAGCAGGGCGGTAACATCGCGCTGGAAGAGGTCGGTATCCGAAATGAACACTCCCCCCAGACGCAGGTGGATAATCAGCGAAAAGAGCAGATTCCGGAAGGTCATGGGCGAATACTCGATCAGCTCCATCCACACCCTGATGTTTTTGATGTGGTTTTCGTTCACCCTGAGCTGCCAGTCGTCGCTCACATATACGATGCCGGGCGAGATAAATCCGTAACGGATCAGCAGCTTTTCGAAATGGGTGATGTGGCGCTCGTTTTCGGTGCGGAAAATTTCCTTTCCAAGTGTCAGGATACAGTCGAGGACAGTGCCTTCGTTGGTGGATTTCAGGTCGTTGAACAGGCGGAAGATGTTGTCGAGAAAGCCGAAAATCTCATCGCTCGACAGTTCGTTCTTGATGTTGCGCAGCAGGTTGTTGAAGTCGCGCAGCAGCAGTTCCTTCTGATTCTGCAGCCCTTCGAGGTGAAGCAGATAGATCAGGTAGAAGAACTTTTCGTGGAACCGCTCGAAGCCGTGGTGGAGCTGGCGGATGTGCAGCGAAATCTCATTGAACCCCGGAATGGCGGTCAGTTCTTCGAGGGTGGCGGTATTTTCAACCGTTTTTATGATGTCATCGAAATAGGCGTCGCCGATTGAGAGGATGCTTTTGCGGCTGCCTGCCGTAAACATCTTTTTTCTCTCGGCCAGCCATGCTTCGGCGCGGGTGGTCTCTTTCCAGAAATTCGCGTTCGATATCAGGGTGGCTCTGAGCACTTTGATGGCCTGTTCGCCCGATGCGCCCGGCCAGGTGCCGCGCGCAAACACCCGCTGCATAAAGGTGGAGTTGGTAATCAGCGCCAGCCGGTGTTTCTCACTTATCGACTCAAGAATGGACAACAGCCGGCTGAGCGAATGTTCCCGATCCGATTCGGAGGCAAGCAGCTTTTCGGCAATCTCAAGCAGGGTATGGATGGTGTCCTCGGCAAGTTCGGGGGTGGTAATCCGCTCAAACAGCTCATCGAAGATGTCCAGAATCACATCCCAGGCGAAAATAGCCTTGTCAAGCTTGTCATAATACCAGAAATCGCCCAGGGTAATGCTCCTGAGCTGATCCGACACGAATTTGCTGTTCGAAAAGGGGTGGTTGAACTCCTTCAGGCACTCTCTCGCACGGGTATGAATGCTGTAATATCCAACCGACAGGTCGAGGAAAGTCTGCTGCTTCTCTGAAAACTCAATCTTATCCGTCCTGGTCTCCTGCAGGTTCGCTGCAAGGGCATCCGATTTCAGTGCATTTTGCTGATTCATTTGATGTTAAAGATTTTTTGCGAAAATAATAATAATAGCAGTGTGAAGCCATTCACAAGACAAAATCACCTCTTCCCGGCAATGCTGTATCAGCAGGGTGATTTGCCGCTACCGGAAGGCTGATTGCCTATACTTAAAAACTTTTGCCTGTAAATTTTGTTTAAGTTTTTCCTGAAAATGTTACACTATCCGGGTTCCGTCCGCCGCGGCGGATCCGGCCCAGTCAAAAATATGAAAAAGAAGCTAAAACTGACTAAAGTAAAGGTTAGCCGTCAGCGCGAGATTGCTCCCGGCGTTTTTGTACTCTCCTTCCCCAGAATCTGGGATTTCACCGCCGGCCAGGTGATTGGCATTGGCGGCCACGAAACCGATGAAGCGCGTTTATACAGCATCGCCAGCGGCGAACTCGACGATGAAGTGGATATCCTCTACAATATCAATCCCGAAGGAAAGCTGACTCCCTGGCTGGCGCTGCTCAACACTGCCGACACGCTGTGGGTAAGCGAGCCGTTTGGCGCCTTTGCCAGCGAACCGGGAAACGGCTGGTGGATTGCTTCCGGTACCGGCATTGCTCCTTTCAGTTCCATGCTGCGTACCGGCCTGGGTGCCGGCAAAAAGGTGCTGCACGGAGGCAGAAATATGCAGTCGTTCTATTTCAGAGATCAGTTCGAGGCCGGAATCGGCGAAAATTACATCCGCTGTTCCTCGCGCGAGGATGGCCCCGGCGTCTTTCACGGCAGAATCACAAAATATTTGATGGAACAACCTTCTCTGCCGGTGGATGAAAAATATTACCTTTGCGGCTCCGCCGAAATGGTGGTTGATGTCCGTGATATCCTGATTGACAAGGGCGTTCCTTTCGAAAATATCATCTCGGAGATCTATTTCTGATCCGTCGTATGCAAAAAGAACCCTTATTCGGTAAAACCCTCGAAGAGCTGCGTCAGGTGGCCCTGACGCTCGGCCTGCCCGCCTACACCGGCGGACAGGTGGCTTACTGGCTTTACAAAACCGACATCACCTCTTTCGATGAGATGACCAACATCTCGAAGAAGAGCCGGACGCTGTTTGCCGAACATTACGATTTCGGGGTGAAGGCGCCGCTGAGGGTAAACCAGTCGTCCGACGGTACAAAGAAGTATCTGTTTTCCTCGGGCAGCGGCAGCTACATCGAAGCCGCCTACATCCCCGACGGCAGGCGCCACACCCTTTGCGTGTCGTCGCAGGCGGGCTGCAAAATGGGATGCCTTTTCTGCATGACCGGGAAGCAGGGCTTTCAGGGTAACCTGAGCGCCGGCGAAATTGTGAACCAACTCCGCAGCATTCCCGAACGCAAACTCATGACCAACATCGTGTATATGGGCATGGGCGAGCCTTTCGACAATGTTGACCAGGTGATGAAAAGCCTCGAAATCCTCACTTCGGAATACGGCTTTGCCATCAGCGTGAAGAAGGTAACGGTGTCCACGATCGGAATTATCCCGGCTATGCGCAACTTCCTGGAAAACAGCAAGTGCAATCTGGCCGTAAGCCTTCACACCCCGTTCGAGGATGAACGCCGCCGGCTGATGCCGATTCAGCATGTCTATCCGCTTGAGGAGGTGATCTCTACCATTCAGGAGTACGATATCGGCCGCTACCGCCGGGTGTCGTTCGAGTACATCATGTTCAAGGGGGTGAACGATACGCGCCGTCATGTGAACGAACTGGCACGCATCCTCAACAAGGTGAAGGCTCGCATCAACCTGATCCGCTTCCATCCCATACCGGGAACGCCGCTGGAGTGTTCCGACGAAGCTACCATCATGGAGTTTCAGCAGGCGCTGAATGACCGGGGAATCGTAACGACGCTCAGGGCGTCGAGGGGACAGGATATCGAAGCCGCCTGCGGGCTTTTGTCAACAAAGGAGCTGGTGAAGGCGCAGAAAGGCGGACAATAATAAGAATGATGATTCAGTGCTCCGGCCGGAAAGCATCCGCTTTTCGGGCCCGGAACCTCAAAAACTATAAATACTACCCATGCAGGACTTTACCAGCGGCCGGCCTTCCGGATTGATACTCAGATTTACAGCCCCCATGCTGCTGGGTAATGTCTTTCAGCAGGTCTATAACATCACCGACAGCATCATTGTCGGGAAATTCCTGGGCAAAGAGGCGCTGGCCGCCGTAGGCTCCTCCTTCCCGCTGATTTTCACCCTTATCAGTTTTGTGGTAGGGATTACCACCGGAACCACCATCATTGTTGCCCAGTATTTCGGAGCCAAAGAGATGGTGAAGGTCAGGCGCGCCATCGATACCATGTACATCTTCCTCTTCTTTGCTTCCATCGTTATCGGGGTGGTGGGCATCATATTCAGCGGTCCGATTTTCAGGCTGATTCACCTCCCGGAAGATGTGATTCCGCAGGCGGTGCTTTATATGCAGGTCTATTTCACCGGAATGCTTTTCTTCTTCGGGTTCAACGGTTCCAGCGCCATTCTGCGCGGCCTCGGCGATTCGAAAACACCGCTCTATTTTCTGATTATCTCAACGGTTGTCAACATCTTCCTTGACCTGCTCTTTATTGTGGTTTTCAAATGGGGCATATTCGGTGCGGCGCTTGCAACGGTAATTGCACAAGCCGGGGCATTCCTTACTCTGGTGGTTTATCTGAACCGCACCCATCCGCTCATGAACCTCTCGTTCCGGAAATATACCTGGGACAGGGAGGTGTTCAGGCAGAGCATTCGCATCGGGCTGCCCACCGGATTCCAGCAGACTTTTGTATCGCTGGGGATGATGGCGCTGCTGAGGATTGTAAACAACTTCGGAACGGATACGGTAGCCGCTTACAGCGTAGCCGGGCGCATCGACAATCTGGCGTCGCTGCCGGCCATGAACTTCGGGCAGGCGCTCTCGAGCTACACCGGCCAGAACATCGGAGCAGGCAAGTTCAAAAGGGTAGGCGAGGGGCTTACCGCCACCCTGAAGATGTCAACCCTGGTGGCTGTTCTTACCTCAATTGTCATCATGGTGTTCCGCCGGCCGCTGATGACCCTTTTTACCAACGATGCCGCGGTGATTGCCATCGGCGAACATTACCTGCTGATTGTAGGCGGTTTCTACATCATCTTCTCCTCGATGTTTGTAATCGGCGGGGTGATGCGCGGAGCCGGCGATACGCTGATTCCCATGTTCATCACCCTGATGTCGCTTTGGCTGTTCCGGGTGCCGCTGGCTGCCATCCTCTCGAAAAGCATGGGCGTTGACGGCATCTGGTGGGCAATCCCCATAGCCTGGTTTATGGGGATGTCGATGTCGTATCTCTACTACCGCACCGGAAAATGGAAAACCAAAGGGGTGGTAAAAAGAAGCCAGTTCAGGGATACCTCTGCCGATGAGGCGGAGGTGTATACGGGATCCGAAGGATTCTGAAGCCTTTTTCGCCTAATCAAAATAGCTGTATTCGTATCTCAACCGGTAATGCTGGCCGGGGCGCTGCTGCTGAGGCTCAATCCTGACTTCCGAAGCGGTGTTTCTGCCATCCTCGTCAAATTCACGGGTAATCAGGCTCAGGATGCTGCCGTCTTCCGTTTCTTCGCGGTAGAGCGTGTTGTTCCCGTTTGAATCATATTCAAAATGGATAACCGTCTTAGGCCTGGCGCTGCTCTCCTCCACCATCGTTGCCGGATGCCCGTTTTCGCCCAGGGTGATCAGCGTCCGGGCAATCAGATTCCCGCGCAGATCGTAGCGCTTTTCGGCTATCAGGCGCCCCTCCTCATCCATTACCGAAACCGTTTTCAGCTCGCCGTCGGTGGTGTATTGTATCTCAATCACCTCTTCAAGCACACCCTCTTTTGAATAGAGGTAGCTCTTCTTCATCTCGGCGGTATTGTCGTCGTCGTAGGCTTCTTCTGATACCAGTAAACCGTTTTTGTAAGTCCAGAAGTGTTTTTCGCCTTCTTCGCCGTCGCTGTCGTAGGCCTGTTTCATCAGCAGTTTGTCCTCTTTGTAGAAATATCTGATTTCGTCGGTTCCGCCCTCGGTATAATGGCGCCACTCCTTCAGTACGCGGCCTTCTTCATCATATTCGCGGGTAGTCCGTTCCACCACTTCGCCGTCCAGTTCCAGGATCTCCTCCACGGCATGATCGCCTTCCCAGCGGGTAACCACCTGCTCTTCCGGCTCACCAAACGAATTGTAGGTAATCCTTTCGGTTTCGTGCCCGTTTTCATTCAGTACCACGCGGTTTACCGGTATTTCCTGAAAAAGTTCGCTTTCATCATCCGGATCGCCTGTTGCCAGGTTGATGCGGTAGAGGTTTATTTCGCTGATCTTCTTTTTCATAGTATTATTGAAATGAGATTAAATAACATTTTGCAAACTTAGTACAAGACAAAAAATATAAAAAACCGGCATTCAGTATTCCGGATGAAATTGTCCCATCAAATTCATTAAGAATATGAA
>LUZO01000386.1 GCA_001603685.1 Bacteroidales bacterium Bact_23 | reverse complement strand
TTACCAATGAGACGCGCTTCTCCGAAACAGAAATTCTGATCAATAAATAATGGTTTAATCACGATTATCCTCCTTTTTATGAAAATCAACATCCGAAAAGTTTTACTTAAGAGTATTGTATTTCCGCTGCTGGCAGCATTTATCGGCTCCGTATCCCTGACTTCCTGCACAAAGGAAGATCTGATTGACATTCTCAACGAAATTCTGGTTGAGGCGCTGGCAAGCTGGAACGCCGATGAGGAAAAGCTCGATGAGATTCCACAGGACCTCGACATCAACGACAATACCGGCTCCCTCCCATCCAGGGTTGACCTCTCGTCAAAATTTCCGCCCATCGGCGATCAGGGTGAGTATGGCACCTGCGTAACCTGGGCCGTAGGGTATAACCTGAAAACCGCCCTCAACGGGATTGATCAGCAGCTTACCGCCTCGCAACTGGCCATGCCGGCAAACCAGACCAGCCCCAAAGACCTCTTCTGGGCAATTCCCTCATCCGACAAAGGACGAAACTGCAACGGCACCCAGTTCGAACCGGCTATGGATCAACTGATTCTGCGCGGCGGAGCTTCAATGGCTACCGCACCTTACAACAACCTTGGAAATTGCAGCCAGTCTCCTCCCGCCGAATGGAATCAGGAAGCATCGGGCAATAAGCTGGTGAATTACCGGAAAATCGCCGATAAGAATAACCCGGCTTCCATGAAGGTGGAGAACTTTAAAGCCTACCTGGCCGAAGGCAGACCGATAGTGTTCGGCGCCCGCCTGGGCGACCGCTTTATGCGATGGAACAGCAGCGCCCCCATTGATTACGACACCTATCAGAATCCGGGAATGCAGCACGCCTATCACGCCATTGTACTGGCCGGATACGACGACAGCAAACAGGCTTTCAAGGTGATCAACACCTGGGGAGATTCGTGGGGAAACAGCGGCACCATCTGGGTTGATTATGACTTTTTCGTCAGCAGTTTCTGCTTTGCCGCTTTTGTTGCGCAGAATAAAACCGATGTCAGTTTTAACGGCGGCCAGGTGGGATCGGGCAGTATCCTTAATGGACTGGATGTGCTGGCATGGGACCTGGTGGATGAGGACAATCCCGATTCTTCCAATCCGCTCGACAGGCAGATTACCTACAATGTGTACAACTCCGGAACCGAAACGGTTAGGGCATCGTCGAGGTGGAGCATCCTCTACATGTACTACAATGCATACGACGCCAACGATTACGACATCATCATCCACGACTACTACACCAACGAATTCAGCAATATACCCGGCGACAACCAGTACTGGCCCGACGGATACGGCATCGCCGGAAGCTGGTGGAACTACATCGATGTTCCATCCGGTAAAAGCGTGGCCGCAGCGCTGTACGATGATCCCGACGCCGACTTCCTCTTTACCTATACCATGCCGTCAACCCTTACCGGAAAATATTATCTGGTGCTGGTGGCCGACGGTTTTAACGATCTGGAAGAGGTTAATGAAGAGAACAATTTCTTCTTTTATGCAAAACCGGATGGCAAACCCTTCGATTTTGTGAACGGCATCATGCTGGGCAGCACCGCCTACAAAAACTCAGCGATACGCAAGGAGCCGGCTAAATTTGCCAATACCCCCAACCAGACACTGGTAAGCAACACCAATGTCAACGCCTATTCGCCTGAAGAGATTATGAAGCTGATTAAACACCGGAAAGAGAACGGAGAACTCAGGCGCAAAGCGCTGAGCTACAAATTCAAAAGCAGCGTTCAGCAAAACTTCAAAAGAAAAGCAAACTAAAGGTAGTCAGGATACTGATTATCAATAAAGAACAAAGGCTTCCCTTTAACGGAAAGCCTTTGTTCTTTTATGGAAAGGTTCTTTTATTTCAGAAATCCGGTTTTCTTCAGGCTGGCTTCAATTCTTTCCCAGGTGCGCTCAATGTCATTGTCGAGGCCAACGCTGTAGCGTACCAGACCTTCGCTGAGCCCCATTTTGCGCTGCACATCTTCGGGAACTTCGCTCGAAGTGCTCTTGCCCGAATTGCTGAAAAGCGTTTTGAAGTAGCCGAGGCTCACAGCAAGGTAACCGACATCATTCAGTTCCATATCTTCCATCAGTTCGGCGGCTTTATCGGCTGTTTCCAGGTCGATGGCAATCATTCCACCAAAGCCGAACTGCGGGTTCATCATAGATTTCAGCAGATTGTGTCCCGGATGGTTCGGCAATCCCGGATAAACGGTTTTAATGCCGGCGGCGGTGAATTTTTCTGCCAGGAATGCGGCATTCAGGCTGTGCTGCTTCATTCGGATGTGCAGGGTGTGCAGGTTTTTCAGGATGGATGACGAACGGAACGGATCGAGTACCGGACCAAGCAGCATGGCGGTGCCGTCGTTCACATCAATCATCGAGTTGATCAGCTCTTCCGAACCGCAGATGGCGCCGGCAACGCAGTCGTTCTTGCCATTAACGAATTTGGTGAGGCTGTAAACCACAATGTGGGCGCCCAGGCGGGCAGGGCTGACGATCATCGGGGTGAAGGTGTTGTCAACTACCAGCTTAATGCCGTGCTTGTTGGCGATCTCTGCCAGAGCCGGAATATCCGAAATCTGCAGCAGCGGATTGGTCATGGTTTCGGTGTAGATCATCCGGGTATTGGGACGGATGGCCGCCTTTACCTCTTCCAGATTGGTGATATCCACAAAGGAGACCTCAACATTGAATTTTTTCAGGTAGTTGGCCAGAAACGCAAAGGTTCCGCCGTAGGTGGTGATGCTCGAAACGATGTGGTCGCCGCAGCCAATCAGGTGAAGAATGGTGGAGGTAATCGCACTCATACCGCTGCCGGTAACCCATGCCGATTCCGTTCCTTCCATGGCAGCCATGGCATCGGCCAGATATTTGTTGCTCGGATTCCAGTGGCGGGAATAGAGGAAACAGCCCTCTGCTTCGCCCTGAAAGGTATCGAGCATGGTTTTGGCCTGCATAAAGGTAAAGGTTGCTGAATCACAAACGGATGGATTCACATCACCGAACTCACCGAACTGGCGGAGGTCCTGAATCTGACTGGCGGGATCGAATTTCATGGTCGTATTTTTTTTGGTGAAAAATTAAAAAATCATTCGAAATTTCGTTTCGACAAAAATATCATTATATCACTAAATATCAGCATTATGTAATAT
>LUZO01000385.1 GCA_001603685.1 Bacteroidales bacterium Bact_23 | reverse complement strand
ATAGTCAGAAAATTATTTGCTCAAATATACAATTGAAACAGAAATATCAGCCGGAGAAACTCCCGTAATCCTGGATGCCTGTCCGATGGTTTCGGGCCGTATTCTGGTCAGCTTTTCACGAGCCTCAAATGAGAGTGAGGTAAGTGAAGCGTAATCGAAATCGGGTTTCAAAGGCATGTTTTCATACTTCGATAACCGCTGGGCAATCTCCTGTTCTTTCCCGATATATACCTGATACTTGGCAAGAATTTCTGTCTCTTCAATTACCTCTTCTGCCAGGTTTCCTAATGAATTAAAGTGGTCTTTCAAAAAAGGAATTGCCTCTATAAGCGATTTGAGCCTGACCTGAGGACGAAGTAAAATGGTGTTGAGTTTTACCTTTTGTGATACGGTGGGCACCTCCAGACTTTCCAGAAAACCATTAACCTGATCGGGAGTAATGCTCTCCTTTTCGAGCAGCCTGATCGAATTTTGGATGGCTTCCTGCTTCTTTTTTACCCTATCCATACGACGGTCATCCGCCAGTCCGAGTTTATAAGAAATGGCTGTAAGACGCAGATCAGCATTGTCCTGACGAAGTAAAATCCGGTATTCAGCTCTTGAGGTAAACATACGATAGGGCTCATCGATGGTTTTGGTAATCAGATCATCAATCAGAACACCAATGTAAGCTTCAGAGCGTTTCAAAACTAACGGCCCCTCCCCTTTTAGTTTCAGGTGAGCATTTATCCCTGCCATTAAACCCTGAGCGGCAGCTTCCTCATAGCCGGTAGTTCCGTTAATCTGACCGGCAAAATATAGGTTTCCGATCAGCCTTGTTTCAAGGGTGTAATGCAACTGATGTGGCAGAAAATAGTCGTACTCTATGGCATAACCCGGCCTGAATATCTTTGCATTTTCAAAGCCTTCGATCTGCAGTAAGGCTTTATACTGAACATGGTCGGGCAATGAGGAGGAAAAACCGTTGATGTAATATTCAATGGTATCCCAGCCTTCTGGTTCAACGAATAACTGATGACGGTTTTTATCGCTGAAACGGTCAATTTTGTCTTCAATGGAAGGGCAATATCGGGGTCCCCTGCCCTCAATCCGTCCGGCAAACATGGGCGACTCATCGAAACCTGTCCTTAAAGTATCGTGCACTTTCAGGTTGGTATAGGCCAGATAGCAGCTTCTCTGTTTCTTCAAAACCGGAGTATCGGTAAATGAGAATTTGCCCGGTTCATCATCTCCTTTTTGCTCCTCAAGCCTGCTGAAATCAATCGTTCTGCCATCGACGCGTATGGGTGTTCCCGTTTTCAGCCTGGCGGATTCAAATCCCAATGCTTCAAGATTGGCGGTCAAACCAACCGATGCGCGGTCGCCCATACGGCCTCCTCCGAATTGCTTGGTGCCAATGTGAATGATTCCGTTCAGGAATGTTCCGTTGGTGAGGATAACCGATCTGGCGCGGATATGCTGACCCATGGCAGTTTTTACACCTGTAACCCTTCCGTCTTTGGTAGTTACCTCTGTAACGGTATCCTGCCAGAAATCAAGGTTTGGGGTCTGTTCCAGCATCTGGCGCCATTTCAATGAAAACAACATGCGATCGCTCTGCGCCCTCGGGCTCCACATAGCCGGCCCTTTCGATCGGTTAAGCATTCGGAATTGTATCATCGTATGGTCAGTTACAATTCCGGAATAGCCTCCAAGCGCATCAATCTCGCGTACGATCTGTCCTTTTGCAATGCCACCCATTGCGGGGTTGCACGACATCTGGGCAATGGTATTCATATTCATGGTAATCAGCAATACCGAAGATCCGAGGTTTGCGGCAGCGGATGCAGCCTCGCTTCCGGCATGGCCGGCACCGACAACAATTACATCATATTCTTTAAACATTCAGGTCTGTTTCACGTGGAACAATGTTTGCCAAACCGGAAAAAACGGATACTTTTTCAGGCAAACGAAATATCTAAACAACAAAAACAGCGCTTTTGTTGATCAGTTGAAAGAGAGGCAAAATTACAAATAATCCGGAATGGTGAAAGAGTGATTGATCAGACGAACAGTGCCAGGTACTCATCTTCCTTTTTGCGCATCAGCTCCGACTGCTTTTTTGTCTTATCCTTATACCCGCAAAGGTGAAGAATCCCATGAACCATTACCCGGTTTAGCTCATGGCGAAAGGGTACGCCATAAATGGATGCGTTCTCCTTTACCCTCTCAATGCTGATGAAAATATCGCCCGAAACCCTCTCCCCTTCCGAATAGTCGAAAGTAATGATATCGGTATAGGTATCGTGCTTCAGATAATCTGAATTTAATCTGTAAAGGTATTCATCGTTGCAGAAAATGTAACTGATGTCGCCGGCGGTTTTACCTTCCTGTTCAATGCAACGGTTTAACCAGGCTCGCGTACCCTTAATGCTCACAAGACGATATTCAATCTCTTCGTTGTAAAAGTTGATGGCGCCACTCATAATGCGGAGAATTTGTTGATGCAAAGGTACGATAAGAAAGGCTGGAGAGGAATAGAAAGCTTAATTGTTTTTTGCCTGGATTTTTTAAGATGAGCTTTACTTTTCACTAAATTCGTGGTGAATTTTACGGTTGTATTTCACTAAATTTCATGGCGGGAATTATGAAAAAATATCTTGATAAAAAGACGCTGAAAACTACGGCGTTTATTTTACTTGTTTCGCTTTTGCTTTCAGCCTGTGCGCAGGTGAGTCCGGTCAGGGAGTGCCTTACCGGAAAGCC
>LUZO01000384.1 GCA_001603685.1 Bacteroidales bacterium Bact_23 | reverse complement strand
GCTTTGCAAACAATAAAAAAAGGATATTTTAAAACGGCTAACGGAGAAAAAATAAAACTGTTAATTAATACAGATAAACAACCAATTATTTACATAACAACCACTGACAATCAGAAAATTTATTATTCCTCAAAAAACGAATCGAATCTCATAATTCTTAATGAATTGAAACAGATACTTCCATAAAATCGTCCTTCAGGGATTTATGGAATTTCAGTCCGTCTCTGGCGGATGAATATTTGAAGATTTGAAATTTGAAGCGCCTGGCGGTGCATTTGAAATTAGACATTAGAACTTCCTAACTCCTCCTTCGTCGGGATGATAAGATAATTGGCCGATAACAGAGCGAAATCACTAAGGCAGAAGAACCGCCTTTATGATTTCTAATTTTTTTTCTTTTCGGTTCATTTTGAAAAATAATCCCAAATCGGGACAGAATTCAAAAAATATTCGTACCTTTACCTGAAATAACTCAGGATGGCCTCAGAACCTTTCAGAATTTTTATTGTAGAAGACGACATTATTTTTGCGAAGATAATCTCGCACCACCTTTCATTGAACCCCGACAATGAGGTTGAAATTTTCCCGGATGGCAAGAGTTTGCTGAAAAACCTGCATAAAAACCCCGCACTGATTTCGCTCGATTACAACCTGCCGGATATGACCGGCATGGAGGTGATGAAACAAATCAGGGAGGAAAAACCCGACATACCGGTGGTGATCGTCTCGGGCCAGCAGGACCTGGCTACCGCCATTGAATTGCTGAAGAAAGGCGCCTACGACTATCTGCTGAAGGATCAGGATACCAAAGACCGCATGTGGAACATCGTGAAGAACATCCGCGAAAACTACGCACTGCGGCAAAAAATCGCATCGCTCGAAGAGGAGATTGGCCGACGGTATGAGGTAAACAACCTGATTAAGGGGGTAAGCCCCGCCATTGAAAAGGTGTATAAACTGATTGAAAAAGCAGCCAACACAAACATCACGGTATCCATTTACGGAGAGACCGGAACCGGCAAGGAGCTGGTAGCCAAATCAATACACCATGCTTCAGCGCGGAGTAAAAAACCGTTTGTGGCGGTAAATGTAACCGCCATTCCCAAGGAGCTGATCGAAAGCGAGATGTTCGGCCATGAGAAGGGGGCGTTTACCGGAGCTACCGGCCGCCGCATCGGGAGGTTTGAAGAAGCCAATCAGGGAACCATATTCCTTGACGAAATCGGCGATATGGACCTGAATATGCAATCCAAGCTGCTCAGGGTACTGCAGGAGGAAGAAGTGGTAAGGGTTGGCGGCAGCGAGAAGGTTAAACTCGATGTAAGGGTGATGGTAGCCACAAACAAAAACCTGCAGGAGATGGTACGAAACGGCGAATTCCGCGACGACCTGTACTACCGTCTGCTTGGTCTGCCCATTTATCTGCCGCCGCTGCGCGAAAGAGGCGGCGATATCGCCTTGCTGGCACGCCACTTTGTGGATGAGTTCAGCCTGAAAAACCGCCTGGACAAGCTCTCCATCTCACCGAAAGCCATTGAAAAACTTCAGAGCTACCCCTTTCCAGGCAATGTTCGCGAACTGAAAGCGGTAATGGAGCTGGCTGCGGTAATGACCAATACCACCACCATTGAGGATACCGATATCTCGTTTGGTTCAACAAGCACCAATCAGGATTTTCTTTTCGAAGAAATGACCCTTGAGGAATACAACAAGCGGATTATCAACTACTTTCTGCAGAAATACAACAACAAGGTAAGACTGGTTGCCAAAAAGCTGGGAGTCGGTAAAACCACCATTTACCGATACATAAGCGAAGGAAAACTGGATTGATTCAGAATAATTCTCTCTTATCCACGCCTGGGCGCAGCTGCCGGAAAGCAATGAAACCTTCTAAAAAGAATGCTAATAACGGAAAAACACAAATCTATCGCAACGCTACCTGAAGATGATTTCCGGAAGAAAACTAAGAAAGGTATCGCATTGGCGAAGTCAGAGACATATTGCATAGTTTGAATATGAAAATGTAATAAATCAGGTCGCTATCAGAGATACAAATTGATGTACCAATCAGTAAACTGATTTTATAAGGCTTTCTTAAAACATCTTCTTCTTTTATGTTGAATATGTTTATAGTTTTTCCAGTGTTGTATGGCTTTATGGTTATTTTCAAATATGCCCGTTGTTTCAACAAACCGGATTTTGTGATCAAGTATGGTTTGTTGAAGCTCATTAATTAATAATGCAGGAACTCCCATTCCCTGCATTTTAGGGTCAACTCCGGTAAGGAATATGTCCATTTCTTCCGGGTGTTTGAGGGCCCGAAGAACAGGAATAAAGCCAAATGGAAATAATTTGCCATTGGCTTTTTGCATTGCCTTTGAAAGTGATGGTACGCCTATGATGAAGCCGGCGAGTTCGCCTTCACTATTTTCAATTAGTTTAACAAACTGAGGATTCAGGAACTTGAAATACTTTTTCGAATAGTAATCAATCATTACATCATCAAATGCAACGACACTGAAAAGTTCCTCAAAAGCCTTGTTTAGTAAATGAAAAACACGATTGGCATGCTTTTGCATTTCCTTCGTTTTTGTAAAAGAAAGTACTTTAAGATTATACCTTTCCTTTATCAGATTTGCAAGTTTTGCAGCTTTTTCCGGTATTTCCTCAATGGTCAGCCTGAATTCGACCCAATCAATTTCCTTTTCGTAGCCTAAATTTTCAAAATGCTTTTTGTAATACTCGTGATGATAAACGGAAGCTATTGATTGTATATGATCAAACCCTTCTATCAGCAGCCCCTGTGTATCAAGATTGGTAAATCCCAAAGGGCCCTGAACTGTTTTCATTCCTTCAGATTTTAACCATGTTTCAGCGGTATTAAACAGTATTTCACTAACCTTTGTATCGTCAATGAATTCTGCACGGGAAATCCGGCCTGTTGCCTCTCCGGTTTTTTCGTTATGTTTTGTGTTAATGACGGCTCCGATTCGTCCTACGCATTTCCCCTGCTCTTTGGCAATCCAGAATTTTGCTTTGCAGAAGGAAAATGCCGGATTATACTCAGGGTCAATACTTTTAATTTCATCTGTTTTGAGAGGCTGTCTCTTATACACATCTCCGAGCCCACGAGA
>LUZO01000383.1 GCA_001603685.1 Bacteroidales bacterium Bact_23 | reverse complement strand
TACGAAAATAATAATTTTGGTTCATTCCCCACCAGGTTATAATTGAAAATTAATCCCCTTTGCGTTAATTTAGAAAAATTCTGATCAAATATGAAGTTTCCGTGGCTGAATGCAATCCAGCTATTTTCAATTTTAACAACCGGCTGAACAACATGCGGGTGATGGCCCAATACAAGATCGAATCCCTGTTTACTCAACAATTCAGCCAGTTCTTTTTGTTTGTTATTCTCAAGTGTTAAATATTCCTCTCCCCAATGGATGCTTATTATCCAAAACTCATTTGCGCCTTTTCCTGAAAGAGCAAGGTCGCTTATCAGACTTTCATACGAGCTCTTAAAATATTGATTGCAAAAGTATTTGTCGCTAATTAGGCTTACCCCCCACATTTTAATATTTCTTTCGTTCAACTCAATTGTTACGGGGGTGGAATCTTTTCCGACAACTAAAATTCCTTCTTTCTCCAGAACATCGAAGCTGTATTTTGCTGATTCAATGCCATGCTGACTGAAATGATTGTTGGCTATATTGGCTACTTTAAATCCCTTTAGCTCTTTAAAAATTTCAATGGCTTTGCGAGGCGCCAGATAGACCCCATTGTCAATGCTGCGTTTCTCAATAACATCTTCGGAAGCTATTCCCGATTCCAGATTGAATAATAAAATATCAGCACGGGATATTGAATCATAAGCGGCAGGGCTTAATAGCTTTTTGTAATCATGGTAAAATCGTTTGATTATTCCACGATTAAAATGGTGAACATTCTCACCCAGCATTACATCACCTATACTACACAGCTTAAATGACATGGCTTTCAATTAATTTAAACTTAAGATTCGTGGGATTGTAATCCTGCATTTTGATTATTTTGAAAACCAGGCCGGGAATATGTTTTTTCACAATTTTAACTAACTCATCTGCGTTTTTTTCGAAGTTTTCAGCGTTTTCTGTGTAAATATGTATGAAAACCGTGTAGTCAGGATCCTGGACGATACGATAGGCGTTGATTTCAGGGAAGTGGTAAAGGATTTTATTGAACACAGAACCATGTATGGAACTGCCATCCTGCTGTTTGATTACATCTCTGGTTCTGCCTTTTAAATCAGTAATTCTGGGCCATGAAGAGCCGCATTCGCATATCGATTTGGTGATGTTGCCAATATCACCAACGCGGTAGCGGATGAACGGGAAATTCAGGCTGTTTGTATTCGTTAACAGCAGCTCGGTTAGCCCATTGTCGGTCTCCTGAGTTTCAACAAAGCAATTGAGGAAGTTATAATGGTAACCATTGTGTGCCTTGCATTCACAACTCATTATTCCACCATCATAAGCTCCGTACAAATCAAATACCGGCTTATTAAACTCCTTTTCAATTAAATTGCGCACTCCTGGTAAAAGCTGCTCCGATGTTGTAAAAATCGCCTTCAGATTTTTGAATTTTTCAGGAAATTCCGGAATAACTCTGAGAATGTTTTGAATAGAGCTGGGATAACCATAGATCAGTACTGCTTTATTTAAGCGTTGCGCGTTCAGCTTCAGCCAGCTTCCAATCATATCACCTTTAAGGAAGTAATTGTTTTGAAGCCGGTAATATATGTTTTCAGTGAATTGTCTGTTTACTGTTCGCAGAGAATTACCTGCAATGGTAACAAACGGATCCCCGGGCTGGTAACCGGAGTTAATATGCCAGAACAGGTAATTGTGAGCCCACATCCAGGATATATGTTCCTTATCAACCAGATAATGGAAAGGTTCTCCGGTACTTCCGCCGGTTCTTTTCTTTTGATATCCGATGCCTTTTACCGGCGTAAATATAAGGTCATGTTTTTTTGACAATATTTTTTTTTCGGAAACCGGCAGGCTTTTCAAAACTTCAAACGGCGCTCTTTTTATTTCTTCCGGACTAAATTCTTGCAGAAAAGGCTTGTAGTATTTATTCTTCTCCCTGATTGTCAGTAGATACCTGCTAAGGTTTCCAAATGCCATATCTTCCAGTGACTCCTCTTGATTCCATAAATCAACAAGTAGCCGGTATTTCCCCAGAATGTCAGTACCTCTAATCAGGTCAATCAGTTTAATGCCGGTTGTCATTGGATAGCAGATTCGATGATTTTAAATTTGTTTTCCCATGTATGCTCTGCAGCTGCCTGCTTTCTGAGCAAGGATAATTCCTTGTTATCTTCCTTCAATGCAATGCGGGCTTTTTCAAGATACTCTTCAGGTGTTGATGCAAAATAAACCAAAGGGGCAAACATATCCATTACAACAGGTATGGGACAACTTACAATTGGCTTGCCCATCGCCAGATATTCCAGGGTTTTAACCGGAAATGAATTGTATATCCAGTCTGCCATAATCCAGTTTAAAAGGCAAATGTCGAAATATTGAGCAAACGAAGGCAGATTGTTGTAATCAACCGGCCCTGTGAAGTAAATATTGTCGATTTCCTTTAGCAATATATAATCGCCCAGAATCTTACCAATAATAACCACCGAAAATCCGTTCTCTGCAAGTATTCTGAATACTTCCTTGTCGTTGGCATCCGATAGTGTTCCAAAATACCCGGCTATCGGGCGCCTGGCTGATTTTAGCTCCTCCATCAATGGAGAAGCTTTTTGTGGCGTATCGAAATGTGTGTAATTTACTCCGTGCGTAAGCAGTGTCACCTGCCTTCCCGATAACTTCTCCAGCTTTTCCCGGATATTTGGAGAACTGGCAAAAAGAAAATCGACATGAGTGCTTAAATGGAGTTCTTTTTCATAAAGCTTTTTCCTCAGGCCCGGGTCGTTTGTTCTGAAGTCAGAGATCAGGTCAGCAGCCTGGTAGACTTTCGAATAAAAAGATCTGTTTAAAATCGGCGACAAAGTAAAACTTCCGGAAATCCATAAAACAGCCTCTCTGATTTTGATTCCCAATAAAATGGAAATAATAAAGATCTGAAATCTGATAAGGGCTGCAT
>LUZO01000382.1 GCA_001603685.1 Bacteroidales bacterium Bact_23 | reverse complement strand
ATCTATCTTTTGTTGAAGCTCATGACTGATTTTTTCATTATCGGGGTCTCCTCCGATAATAATCAGCTTCCAGTGAGAGCGATTCAGGTTTTTATAAATATCTATTAAACGATCAAAGTGTTTGGTGCGAATCAGCCGGCCGATTGATAATATCACTTGCTCTTTTACAGGATTCTCAGGCAGTTCAATTTCTCTTATCGGGTTGCCGATAACTTTAATGTTTTCATTCTTAATTTGCTTGATGAATATTTCCTTAGCCTTCTGGGTTTGAGCAATAATACCAGTTGCACGGGGGTATAAGATACGGCGAAGTATATTGTGCAGAAAACCAAGATCCTTTTGTGGACTTGAACGGTCTGAAATATAGATTGGAATCTTAATGCCAAAGAGTGATAACAAGACTAAATTATTCCAAAACATCCCAAAACTCAGGATTGTGTCGGGCTTAATCTCTTTGATTGTTTTACGGATGTAAGCCATTGTTTTCAGCGTCATCCATTGACGCCGGTTGTATTTAAATTCAAAATCCGGAAGATGCAGGGTAATTCCTTCAGGTACTTTGTAAAATAGCTCACGGGTACTGCCATACAAAATCAGATGACAATCCTCATTGTGTCGCCCCGAAATATAGGTCATCACCTCAACCATTACCCTTTCCATACCACCGGAAGTAAGGGATGGAATAATGAAAACGATTTTATTTCTTTTAGCTCCCATCGGGTTAATTACCTAATTATATTACCCAACCTATCCGTGCTCATAAACTCTATTTCGGGATATTTTTTGACAATGCCCTGCAATAGATTTTTTAAAACATGCAAGTTTTTGTTTCGATTTGATTCAGCAATGGCACCAATAAAGTTCAGTCTATGGACTCCTATTACGGCCGGTTTTTTCATACTGAATGCAAGGCTGACCCTGCGCATACAATCCTTTTCCCAGTTAATTTCCGGGAGCTGTGAAGGCTCAAAATAGGCGTTTCGGGTAATATAGGTCAGTCCGGCTTTGCTTTTGCGACCCGTAAAATTATTCTTTTTAAACCGAAAAGTCGTGTCATCGTCAAGGGGTATTCGTTGAAAAGGAGCGCCCTGAAGGTATTTGACTCCCTGTTGCAATAGAACAGGTTCAATAGCCGGTGGCCAGGTATAGGTTGTTGGAATAAATGACAATGATCTGAAATTAAAAAGCCGCTCAAATAAATCCAAGCCTTCGATGATTATCTCTTTATATTCGGCAATATCCTCTTGCAGGCCTGAATTGAATGCCCCCATATAATCCTTGTTAATATTAGGGTCTGTCTCTGATGTTAAACCAAAAGTATTCAGCTCAAATGCCAACCGGGTGATATCCACCCCTTCCCTAAGGTCTTTCAACCATTTTTTAATATTCAGGTGTTCCCTTCCATGGAATTGAGGATGAAACACATCGGCCTGCATCCCCTCCTGCCATAGATCGAATGATTTTTCTGTTTGCTTATATCGCTTAAGCGTTTCGGTAAAAAGCTCAAAATGATATTCAGTAAAATCAGATGCTTTGATTTTATCAAAATCGGGATTGGCAACCAAGGTATTGGCAGTTAAAACAGCCGGTTTTCCGTGTTTGTCCTTTACTGATTGCAAAACTTCAAACAGTGACTCTAAATCCGTTGGTGTAGCAAGACTATCGTAGCGACAATAGGGATTGAGATCTGCGCGGATACCTTTATTTATCAAATAGTCATAAACCTCTTTTGAAGGCATCCTGATACTGCCCCAGTCATCACTTTCGATAACAACTATTTTCCGATTGGTATGCCAGCCGGGTAGATTGATAAGTGAGTTGGTAATAAGCTTTTTAAACCCCATTGTATTGTTAATCAATAGTTGCCTTTATTTCTCAGGCGTAGTGTTCTTAAGATATAATCAATTGAAAAGTAAGAAGGAATTACTGATTATCGTTTCCCAACTAAATTGTATTCAGT
>LUZO01000381.1 GCA_001603685.1 Bacteroidales bacterium Bact_23 | reverse complement strand
GCGTCAGATGTGTATAAGAGACAGACTTAAGGGTGGATGGGAATCTGAATACATTTTTAAAGTCCTAAATTTTTAATGCGTCGCCCCTGATAAAATCACATTCATTTACTTTAATATCAGGAATTTTAGTAATTTTGCCCCTCTTTTGCAAAACGCTTATAATTTTGGCTTTAATGAGTAAATATCCTGAATACAAACAACTTAATCTTACTGCCATAGGCAGGGAAATTCTTGAAAGCTGGGAAAAGGAGAATGTTTTTCAGCAGAGTCTGGATATCCGTAAAGAGAGCCGCCCGTACATTTTCTACGAAGGACCGCCCTCTGCCAACGGAATTCCCGGCATTCACCATGTGATGGCCCGTGCCATTAAAGATATTTTCTGCCGTTACAAAACCATGAAGGGCTTTCTGGTAAACCGCAAAGCCGGATGGGACACCCACGGGCTGCCCATCGAAATTGCCGTTGAAAAAACCCTGGGCATTACAAAAGAAGACATCGGAAAGAAAATTTCCGTTGACGAATACAACAAAGCCTGCCGCAAAGAGGTGATGAAGTACAAGGATATGTGGGACGACCTTACCCGCCGCATCGGCTATTGGGTTGACCTTGACAATCCGTACATCACTTTCGACAACAAATACATTGAATCGGTGTGGTACCTGCTGGCGCAGCTATACAAAAAAGGGCTGCTCTACAAGGGCTATACCATCCAGCCTTTCTCCCCCGCCGCCGGTACCGGCCTGAGTACCCACGAGCTGAACCAGCCCGGATGTTACCGCAATGTGAAAGACAATACGGTGGTTGCTCAGTTTAAGGTGGTGCGCAACGCACAATCCGAAAAGCTGTTCAGCGACCTCCACGGCGAACTCTTCTTCCTGGCCTGGACGACCACCCCGTGGACACTGCCCAGCAATACCGCCCTTGCCGTAGGAAAGGATATTGAATACCTGAAGGTGAAGACCTTCAATCCCTATACTAACCTGCCCATCACGGTAATCCTTGCAAAAGACCTGTTTGGCAGATATTTCCCTGAAAAGAATGCCGGTCTGAAACTTGCTGATTATGAGGCAGGACAGAAGGCCATTCCGTTCGAGGTTGCCGGAAGCTATAAGGGCAGCGAGCTCGAAGGAATGCGCTACGAGCAGCTCTTACCCTATGCTCAGCCCGCCGAAGGTGATGCCTTCCGCGTTCTTACCGGCGATTTTGTTACCACCGAAGATGGTACCGGTATCGTTCACATTGCTCCAAGTTTTGGTGCCGACGACTTCAGGGTGGCAAAACAGAATGGCGTAGGAGCACTTACCCTGGTTGACCGCCTCGGTCGCTTTACCGAAGAGATGGGCGAGTTTGCCGGTCGTTTCGTAAAACCGGAATATGCTCCGGATTACGATCCCTCGAAGGATGAGGACAATGTGGATATCGACATCATCGTAAAGCTGAAACGCGAAAACCGCGCATTCAAAACCGAAAAATACGAGCACTCCTATCCGCACTGCTGGAGAACCGACAAGCCCATCCTCTACTATCCGCTTGACAGCTGGTTTATCCGCACCACCGCTTACCGCGACGAGATGATTTCGCTCAATAAAACCATCAACTGGAAGCCCGAATCCACCGGTACCGGCCGTTTTGGCAACTGGCTCGAAAACCTGGTTGACTGGAACCTGAGCCGCTCGCGCTACTGGGGAACTCCGCTGCCCATTTGGATGAGCGAAGATAAAACCGAAGAACTGTGCATTGAATCGGTTGCCCAACTTAAAAAGGAAATTGAAAAATCGGTTGCGGCCGGTTTCATGACCGAAAACCCGCTGGCCGCCTATATTCCCGGCGACAATACCGAAGAGAATTACAATAGCTTCGACCTGCACCGCCCCTATGTTGACGACATCGTACTGGTTTCGCCCACCGGCAAACCGATGCACCGCGAAACCGACCTGATTGATGTCTGGTTCGATTCGGGAGCCATGCCCTATGCCCAGTTCCACTATCCGTTCGAAAACAGGGAAACGCTCGACCAGTATTTCCCGGCCGATTTCATTGCCGAAGGAGTGGATCAGACCCGCGGCTGGTTCTTTACCCTGCATGCCATTGCTACCATGGTATTCGATTCCGTTTCATTCAAAACGGTGGTTTCAAACGGACTGGTTCTCGACAAGAACGGTAACAAGATGTCCAAACGCCTCGGCAATGCCATCGACCCGATAGAAACCATCGAAAAATACGGTCCGGATGCCACCCGCTGGTATATGATTACCAATGCACAGCCCTGGGACAACCTGAAATTCGATCTGGAAGGGGTGGCAGAGGTACAGCGTAAATTCTTCGGGACGCTCTACAATACATACAGCTTCTTTGCGCTTTACGCCAATATCGACGGATTTACCTATGCCGAGCCTGAAGTTGATCTGAAAGACCGTCCCGAAATCGACCGCTGGATCCTATCAGAGCTAAACAGTCTGATTCGCTCGGTTGACCATTATTACGAAGATTACGAGCCTACCAAGGCCGGCCGCGCCATTGCCGATTTTGTGGATGAGCACCTCAGCAACTGGTATGTAAGGCTTTCGCGCCGTCGTTTCTGGAAAGGCGATTATACCACCGATAAAATATCCGCATACCAGACCCTTTACCGTTGCCTCGAAACGGTTGCCATCCTTTCTGCGCCCATCGCACCCTTCTTCAGCGAACGGCTCTATACCGACCTGAACGGCATCACCCGTAAAAACATGGCAACTTCGGTGCATCTGGCCGATTTTTCTATCGCGGATGAAAGTATGATCGACAAGGGCCTTGAGGAGCGCATGCAGCTGGCACAGCGCATTTCCAGCATGGTGCTCTCACTCAGGAAGCAGCACCGCATCAGGGTGCGCCAGCCGTTGAGCCGTATTATGATCCCAGTCAGCAGCGAACATCAGCAATCGCAGATTGATGCGGTCAGGAACCTCATCCTTTCCGAAGTCAACATCAAGGATATCGAGTACATTTCGGGAACCGGAATGCTTGTGAAGAAGATGAAACCCAACTTCAAAGCGCTGGGTCCGCGTTACGGAAAACTGATGAAACAGATAGCCGCCGCACTCGCCTCCATCGGCCAGGACGAGATAAACGCCTACGAAACCAGCCACACCCTTACGCTGACTGTGGAAGGCGAACAGGTAATCCTTACCGAAGGCGATGCCGAAGTAATCACCGAGGATATCCCCGGCTGGGTAGTGGCTGCCGAAGGCAATCTGACGGTAGCGCTTGATGTTACCATAACCGAGCAGCTCAGGGAGGAAGGACTTGCCCGTGAACTGGTTAACCGCATCCAGAATATCCGCAAAGAGAAGGAATTTGAGGTAACCGATAAAATCAGAATAGAAATTGAAAAAAACAATGGGTTAATCCTGTCTCTTATACACAT
>LUZO01000380.1 GCA_001603685.1 Bacteroidales bacterium Bact_23 | reverse complement strand
GTGCGGTACCGTTCATTATCCAAATTTCCATAGCTTTGCACCGTTTTTTAGCAAATTATAAACAATTAAAATACTGATATCGTGGATATTTTCGAAAAAAGAGTCCGGAATTTAGGTCCTTTAGGGATCTATGCCGATCGTGCTGACGGCTATTTTATGTTCCCCAAGCTTGAAGGTGAAATTGGCAGCCACATGAAATTCAGGGGAAAAGAGGTGCTGGTATGGAGTCTGAACAACTACCTTGGACTTGCCAACCATCCTGAAGTCCGTGAAGCTGACGCAAAAGCTGCCAGGGACTGGGGCCTTGCCTATCCGATGGGTGCCCGCATGATGTCGGGTCAGACCAAATATCACGAACAGCTTGAGCGCGAACTGGCCGATTTCGTTGGCAAGGAGGATGCCTTCCTGCTGAATTACGGCTATCAGGGAATGGTTTCCATCATCGATTCGCTGGTTGACCGTCACGATGTGATTGTTTACGACAGCGAATCCCACGCCTGTATCATCGACGGTGCCCGCCTGCACATGGGAAAACGCTTTGTATATCCGCACAACAACATCGAAAACCTGAAGGTTCAGCTTCAGCGCGCCCAGAAACTGGTTGAAGAGACCGGCGGCGGTATTCTGGTGATTACCGAAGGCGTTTTCGGAATGACCGGCGACCAGGGCAACCTGAAAGAGATTGTTGCGCTGAAGAAGGAGTTCAACTTCAGACTGCTGGTTGACGACGCTCACGGATTTGGTACCATGGGTGCTACCGGCGCCGGAACCCACGAGGAGCAGGGCGTTATGGACGGCGTGGATATCTACTTCGGAACCTTCGCCAAAGCCATGGCCGGAATCGGCGCCTTTGTCGCTACCAGGGCCGATATCGTTGACTACCTGAAACATAACATGCGCTCGCAGACTTTCGCCAAATCGCTGCCCATGCCGATGGTTATCGGCTCGCTGAAGCGACTGGAGCTTATCCGCAAGCATCCCGAACTGAAAGACAACCTTTGGAAGATCGTAAATGCCCTGCAGGGAGGACTGAAAGCTGCCGGCTTCGACCTCGGAAAAGCATCCACCCCGGTTACTCCGGTTATCCTTCAGGGCGGCGTTCCCGAAGCTACGCAAATCACCGTTGACCTTCGCGAGAACTACGGCATCTTCTGCTCCATCGTAGCTTATCCGGTGGTACCCAAGGGCGTAATTCTGCTCCGCCTGATCCCCACCGCCGTTCATACCCTCGAGGATGTGAACTACACCATCAAGGCTTACGAGGAAGTAAGACAGAAACTGAGCGAAGGAGCCTACGAAAATGTAATGTACGATATTTCAACCCTTTAGTTGAGTAACTATACCTTTTTCAGAAAAGCCTTTCCGTTGCGGAGAGGCTTTTTTGGTTTTTCATTTTTGTTGATGCATTCATCTTTTTTTCAAGAATGGCCAACAAATGCAAAAATGAAAATATCTATTTTTGTCGGTTTGTTAATCCGATGGTCTCGGTTGATCATCATTACTAGGATACGACTTTGAACATAGACCTGAAAAGGACAGCCTATCCCGTACTTGTTGCTGTCTCGCTTGCCCACGCTTTTAACGACCTGATTCAGGGTGTTATACCTGCAATATATCCGCAACTGGAACAGAAGTTCAGCCTGTCGATGGTTCAGATTGGAATCATCACCCTGTGTTTTCAGCTCTCCGCATCTATATTTCAACCGCTTGTGGGAATCTATACGGATAAGCACCCAAAACCATTTTCACAGGTTGTGGGCATGTTTTTCTCGTCGATGGGAATTGTAACGCTTGCCTTTGCACCTTCCTATCTGTGGATTTTAACCGGAGCGACGCTGGTGGGAGTCGGTTCATCGGTGTTTCATCCCGAGTCTGCACGAATTGCTTTTCTGGCATCTGGCGGGAAACGGAGCACGGCGCAATCCATTTTCCAGATTGGCGGAAATACCGGAGTGGCAATTTCACCACTTCTTGTGGCACTTATTGTGGTTCCGAACGGGCAACGGCATATTATATGGTTTTTGAGTTTTGCACTCGTTGCAATGGCAATTCTGGTTTATATCGCCATCTGGCGCAAAGCGGTAATCCGGGTTTCGCTGAACACAAAGCAGAAAACAGTTCAGCCGCCCGACCTGTCACCCCGAAAGATCAGAATGTCTGTGGCAATATTGCTGATTCTGATTTTCTCCAAATATTTCTACACCGCAAGCATCACCAGTTATTTTCAGTTTTATACCCTGGATAAATTTCATTTCACCGAGGTTAAAGCCCAGGTTTATCTTTTCTACTACCTGATTGCCGCTGCAATGGGCACGCTGCTGGGCGGATACTTTGGCGACCGGTTCGGGCGCAAGCCCGTTATCTGGTTTTCCATTCTTGGCGCCGCACCTTTCACACTGGCCTTGCCTTATCTGAATGCAACCTTTACGGCCATATTCATCGTTATTATCGGATTGACAATTTCATCGGCCTTTCCGGCGATTATCGTATATGCGCAGGAGTTGCTGCCCAGAAAGCTGGGCATGGTATCCGGGCTGTTTTATGGCTTTGCCTTCGGAATGGGCGGATTGGGCTCTGCCGTACTCGGCTTTGTGGCAGATTTAACGAGTGTCAACTTTGTGTATCACATAACCGCCTTCCTTCCTCTTTTGGGAGCGATTGCCTATTTCCTGCCAAATCTGAAAAGCGTACAGGCAGTCCGATAGCCCGTTTATATTGTTCTGCGAAAGTGGTGTGCGTTGGTTAATACTGTTTACCTCCTGAATGGGCTGAAGCCGCATCTTATTCCTCAATGAATTCATGAATCCTATAATCACAAATCCCCAATCCCCACCGCCAACTCCTTAAATGAATCAAACTTCAGATCGTATTTATCGGTGGAGCCAAAGCCGTAGCTTACAAATACAAAGGGGATGCCGGCCAGCCGTGCCTGCTCGCCGTCCGAGTGGGTATCGCCTACATAGATTGGATTTGTAATGGCGTATTTATCAATCAGATAGCGGATGTTTTCGTTTTTAGGTTTAAAGTTCGCGGCGTGGGCCATACTGTCGGTGATGTACGGCTCAATTCCTGCCCATTCCATAAAATACTTAATGGTAAACTCCGCACAGTTGCTTACAATAAACAATTTGTACTTTTCGCTAAGCTGTTTCAACCCTTCTTTTACATACGGATACAGCACGCCGCCATTTTTCCGGATGTTGGCATATTGATATTCAATTACTTCCCGGTAAACCGCTTTTCGTTGCCCGGCGGGGATTTCCGGTATGGTCTGCTGAAGGTATTTTTCCTCTTCCAGCCCCATAAAACCGTACAGATCGTAACGGGTAAAGCGTTTGGCAATGTTACGGGATTTAAAATAGTCGTTAAAACCCTGAGCATAACATTCCACGCCATCCCAAAGGGTGCCGTCCATATCGAAAAATATGGCATCAATTTGATTTTGGTCTGCCATTGTGTTGTTTAAGGTAATTGAAGCAAATAAGGTGATGGTACGGAAAAAACATTTCTATGCCTTCTTCAGGTATTCGGCGACTTTTTTCTCAAAAAGTTGCTGCAGCTTTCTGATCAGCGGATCCGATACTTTGAATTTCATGGCATTTACCCGTTTTACGGGCAAAACCCTGCGAGAGGTGCCTGATATAAACAGCGCATCGTACTGGTCGATCTCAACCGCCCGTACCTTCTCTTCTACCAGCGGAATGTGGTTCTCCTTTGCCAGGCTGATGATCTGCTTGCGGGTGATGCCTTCCAGCACGGTATCGGCCGGCGGGGTGATCAGCACGCCGTCTTTGATGAAAAAGAGATTTGAGCGGCTTCCTTCTGTAACGAAACCGTTGCGGTCAACCAGCAGCACTTCGTAAATCTCCAGGTCCTCCTTCATCTGGTCGGTTGATTTGCGCAACACCGTATCCATTACCTTGGCATTGGGGTTGTTGCGCTCGGCGGAGAGCAGTTCGGTGTCCACCCCTTCGGTGTACTGCTTTTGAGTAGGATAAACATGCGGGGTGTAGTAAATAAAAACTTGAAGCTGCTGTTCCACATCGCGGTACATTGCAATCTTTATGTTTCCCTCCCCTTCGGGATTATTATTTATCAGCAAGTAAATCAACACGGTAAGTGCTCCGGCATCAATTCCCGGGTCAATGGCTGCAAGTCCGGCGGTATGATAAAACCGTTCCAGATGATCCTCCAGGAAAAGTGCTTTTCCTTCGGCTGCTCTGAACACTTCATATACATAGGTAACCGGCGGGTTAAACCGTTGTTCAAAATGAGCGGTATTAATCAGTTCGCCGTTCAGGATAAAACGGTCGCGGGTATATTCTGCCATGTTTGTCTGATTTTATGGTTCTGCCGTAAATCCGGCTATCTTTTTTTCCTTCCCGACGAAGTGCCGCCCAGGAAAGAGCCCAGCAGGCCTCTGATCAGGCTGCGGCCCAGCTCGTTGCCCATGGTCCGGGTGGCTGAGCGGCCAATCTGCTTCGACAAATCAGAGAATATGTCCGGTTCCGCCTTTTTTCTGGCTCTCTCTGCCCGCTCCCTTGTGGCCTGAGCGCGTGCCAGCGCCGCCTCCTCCTTTGCCTTTGCCAGCTCTTCCTTCTTCTTATCAGCCTCCTCTTTCTTTTTCAGCACCTCAAGCGCCTCCTGCTGCTGAACGCGAACCGCTTCGGCTACCCGCTCCTGCAGAATTTCGTAGGCCGATTCGCGGTCAACCACCTCATCGTAAACGCCGTACAGCAGGGAGTTGCGGATAATCTGTGCCCGCTCTTCGGGAGTTATCGGCCCGATCTGCGAGCAGGGGGGCAGAATCATGGCCCTTTCCACCATGGCCGGAATGCCTTTCTCATCGAGAAAGGAGACCAGCGCCTCACCCACCCCCAGTTCGGTGATGGCTTTTTCGGTATCCAGCGCCGGATTTACCCGGAAGGTGGTGGCCGCCGTTTTCACCGCTTTCTGATCGCGGGGCGTATAGGCTCTGAGGGCATGCTGAATGCGGTTTCCCAACTGACCGAGAACGGTATCGGGCACATCCAGCGGGTTCTGGGTAACAAAATAGACCCCCACCCCTTTCGAACGGATCAGCCTGACTACCTGCTCAATCTTTTCGAGCAGCACTTTCGGCGCTTCGTTGAAGAGCAGATGCGCTTCATCGAAAAAGAACACCAGTTTCGGCTTCTGCGGATCGCCCACTTCCGGAAGCTGTTCGAACAGTTCCGACAACAGCCAGAGCAGGAAAGTGGCATAGATGCGCGGCGACTGCATCAGACGGTCGGCAGCCAGAATATTCAGCATTCCCATCCCGTTTTCATCGGTCTGCATCAGATCCTGAATATCGAAAGCCGGTTCGCCGAAGAAATGGGCAGCACCCTGCTGCTCCAGCACCATCAGGTTGCGCTGAATGGCGCCAATGCTGGCGGCAGAGATGTTTCCGTAACTCAGGGTGAAATCGTTGCGGTTGTTGCCTATATAGGTCAGCAGCGAGGTAATATCCTTAAAATCAAGCAACAGCAGGTTATTGTCGTCGGCAATTTTAAAGGCCAGGTTCAGCACTCCCTCCTGGGTATCGTTCAGGTTGAGCAGGCGCGATAGCAGCAGCGGCCCCATTTCGCTGATGGTAGTGCGCATGGGGTGCCCCTGTTCGCCGAATACATCCCAGAAACAGACGGGGAAACCGCGGTTTTCGTACCCGTCGAGCTGAAGTTTTTCAACCCGCTCTTTGATTTTTGAACCCGGAACGGCCGGTTTGCTTACACCCGAAAGATCGCCTTTGATGTCGGTCATAAATACCGGTACCCCCTGCATGCTGAACGATTCAGCCAGCACCTGAAGGGTTACCGTTTTTCCGGTTCCGGTTGCTCCGGTAATGAGGCCATGGCGGTTGGCCATTCTGGGCAGGATATGCAGTTCGTGTCCCGATTTTGCTATCAGCGTTTCTGAACCTGTAAATGCCATAATGGTGAATTTTGGTTGAGCAAATTTAAGGAAATTGGCACAATTACCTACAGGTAAAGGCAACCCGAAACCACTTACGGATGCTTTTTTTTATTTTGTGAAGTTTTTTTTAAGAATGATTAAATTTTCCCTCATTTTTTATTTGATAATACGGAAAATTGTGTATTTTTGCACCCTCAATTACGGCTCCGT
>LUZO01000379.1 GCA_001603685.1 Bacteroidales bacterium Bact_23 | reverse complement strand
AAAATAACATATTTTTACAATTCAATAATAGTTCAAATAAAACAACATCATGACTACACCTGACAATTACAAAGTAACCAATTTTCTATCTGCACTGGGTATCAGTAAGGTAAACAAAGGCGCTACCACAGGAACCAAATGGTTTGACACCAAGGGAGAGCCCATTCACTCCTATTCTCCTGCCGATGGGAAACTAATCGCATCTGTAAACCAGGCCACATGGGATGATTATGAGGCAATTATGGCAAAAGCAACCGCAGCATTCAAAGAATGGAGAATGGTTCCGGCGCCAAAGAGAGGAGAAATTGTAAGACAGATTGCCGTAAAACTGAGAGAATACAAAGAGCCGCTGGGCGCCCTCGTTTCTTATGAAATGGGTAAAATTTATCAGGAAGGTTTGGGTGAGGTTCAGGAAATGATAGATATCGCTGATTACGCCGTCGGTCTTTCCAGGCAGCTTTATGGCTTTACTATGCATTCCGAAAGGGTACGCCATCGCATGTATGACCAGTACCATCCCCTGGGTGTAGTTGGCGTAATTTCCGCTTTCAACTTTCCGGTTGCCGTCTGGTCATGGAATGCCATGATTGCGCTGGTCTGCGGTAATGTTGTTGTATGGAAGCCTTCATCGAAAGTGATGCTTAGTGCAGTTGCCGTCCACAAGATAATTGAACAGGTTCTGGCCGAAAACAATGTGCCGGAGGGCGTATTAAACCTGGCGGCAGGCAGTTCAAAATACATCGGCGACGACTTCCTGGCTGACAAACGCATTCCGCTGATTTCCGTTACCGGTTCCACAAGGGTTGGGCGGCATGTAAGCAAAATTGTGGGTGAGCGTTTGGGCCGAAGCATTCTTGAGCTTGGAGGAAACAATGCCATCATTATTTCGCAACACGGTGACCTTGATATGGCTCTGAGGGCCAGCCTGTTTGGCGCCATTGCAACAGCAGGCCAGCGGTGTACCACTACCCGCCGCCTGCTTATCCAGAACAGCGTTTACGATGAATTTACCAGGAAGCTCATAAATGTTTACAAGCAGCTCACAATCGGCCATCCGCTTGATCCTTCCACAGTTGTAGGACCGCTGATTGATAAAGATGCGGTGGGCAAATTCCTGAATGCCCAGAAGCAGATTGTAAGCGAAGGCGGAAAGATTATTTATGGAGGAGAAGTACTCAGCGGCAAAGGCTATGAATCAGGATGCTATGTAGTACCTTGTATTGCAGAGGTTAAAAACAATTATAACATTGTGCAGGAAGAGACCTTCGCCCCCATTCTTTATCTGATAAGGTATGAAACAATGGATGAGGCCATTGAGTTACATAATGCTGTTCCTCAGGGACTCTCGTCAGCCATTTTTTCGAGGGATTTACTTGAAACCGAACGCTTCATCTCGCACGAAGGCTCGGATTGCGGCATTGCAAATGTGAATATTGCCACAAACGGAGCAGAGATCGGAGGTGCTTTTGGTGGGGAGAAAGATACCGGAGGCGGCCGCGAATCCGGCTCCGATGCATGGAAAGCATACATGCGCCGGCAGACAAACACCATCAACTTTTCAACGGAACTACCCTTGGCCCAGGGAATAAAATTTGGTGCTCTTGACGAATAAATGTCAGTATAAAAAAGTTATAGCATCTAAATATCTTGATATATTTGCGGTGTCAGGCAGTGACACCGCAAATATATTTCTATATGCTCCTTGACCTGAGTTAAAAGCTGAAACATTAACAGTAGGGAGTATAGCCCAAAAAACACGATGAAAGCAATTTCTCAATTTTTTACTAAAATTAACTCCGGACATAGCCGCAGCGTAAAGGCACGAAAAAACATACTGGCATCCTTTTTTATTAAGGGCATTAGTATAATTATTGGTTTGGTTTTTGTTCCGTTACTCATTGGATATCTGGGCGATGTAGAATACGGGATCTGGATCACACTTAGCTCAATCCTGGCCTGGGTTATTTATTTCGATATTGGATTGGGTAACGGTTTGAGAAACCGGTTTGCAGAATCACTTGCAAAAGGCGAACATGAAATGGCAAGGATTTATGTAAGCACAGCTTATGTTTCGTTAGCTTTGCTTTTCGGATCGTTTTTTCTTGTTTTCCTTGCAATAAATCCATTTCTGAGCTGGTATGAAATTTTAAAAGCTCCGGCCTATCTCGCCTCTGATCTAAATCAACTTGTAATCATTACTTTTGGTTTCTTTCTACTTAGCTTTACATTAAAGCTAATTTCCGCAATCATCCTTGCTGACCAAAGGACTGCAATCAGTAATATGTTCGATCCGCTTTCGAATCTTCTGGCATTGATTATTATTCTGGCACTATTCAAAATTACTGATACATCACTTTTAAAACTCGGAATCGTTATAAGCCTTGCTCCTGTAATCGTTTATCTCTTAGGGAATTTCTATTTCTTCAGTAAAGATTACAAGCAATACAGGCCTTCTCTAAAGCTGGTAAATTTTAAATATTTCAAGGATCTAACGGGCCTGGGCGCCAAATTTTTCGTAATTCAGATTACAGTCGTTATTATGCTATCGGCCAACACCTTTATTATAACCCGTGTTAACGGCCCTGAAGCTGTAACTCCATATAATATTGCGTACAAATATTTTGGCATGCTGTTAATGCTTTTCACCATAGTAACCAACACGTTATGGTCAGCCTATACTGAGGCATATGTCAAAAAAGATTTTGCCTGGATCAGAAAAATAACCCGAACCCTGGTAAAAGCCTGGGTGGCAGTATTATTTACCCTGGCCTTTCTGCTGATGATTTCTCCTTATTTTTATCATTTCTGGATTCGCGATAAAGTTGAAATTCCTTTTATGCTCTCTGCAAGTGTAGCATTGTTCTTTGGCCTTTATATCTGGTATATAATTTTTATCTACTTCATCAATGGAACCGGCAAGATTACCCTGCAATTGTACATTTGCGTAATTATGGCGGTATTATATGTTCCAATTGCAGTTTTTCTTGCAGGAAATATGGGTCTTGGACCCGCAGGGGTAATGCTTGGTTCAACAATTGCCTATTTGCCGGGGGCAATAATTGCACCAATCCAATATAAAAAGATTATTTCCGGAACAGATCGGGGTATATGGAGCAGGTAAACGGCCTGAACAGCATCTTTTGAAACGGCCTTTGAATTTATTTCCAATAATACAACAGTAAATGGCAATTGTAAAACGCTTGTCAAAGGCTATTTTCAGTAATCCCTCATTACAATTTTGATAAAAAGCCATTACTTATTCATAATACCTCCTAATTATGTATTTTTATGCACCGGAAATTATTGAATTAACTCCGGATATATAACTTAAGGACTAAACA
>LUZO01000378.1 GCA_001603685.1 Bacteroidales bacterium Bact_23 | reverse complement strand
CTTTATATCAGTGTGTTGCCAGTTGGGTTGCCGTTTAAGCCTGCCTCCCTTTCTTTATTTTTCCGCCTCTTGGCATAATACTTGTCAATAACGGGGAAAATAAAATCGAAATCTAAAAACTTTTAATAAAATGGGTAAAATTATAGGAATTGACCTCGGTACCACAAACTCGTGTGTATCGGTAATGGAAGGAAATGAGCCGGTAATCATCCCCAATAGCGAAGGACGCAGAACTACACCTTCAATTGTGGCTTTTACCGATAAAGGCGAGCGCAAAGTCGGCGATCCGGCTAAGCGCCAGGCTATTACCAATCCTGAGCGTACTGTTTTCTCCATCAAGCGTTTTATGGGCGAAACATACGACAGGGTTAGCAAAGAGATAGCCCGTATCCCGTATAAAGTTGTGAAAGGCGATAACAATACACCAAGGGTTCAGATTGACGACCGGAATTATACTCCTCAGGAAATCTCGGCAATGATTCTCCAGAAAATGAAGAAAACCGCTGAGGATTACCTAGGACAGAGTGTAACTGAAGCGGTAATTACCGTTCCTGCCTACTTCAGCGATTCGCAGCGTCAGGCAACCAAGGAAGCCGGTGAAATTGCCGGACTGAGCGTGAAAAGGATCATCAACGAGCCTACGGCTGCTGCACTGGCATACGGACTGGACAAGAAAAACAAGGATTTAAAGGTTGCCGTTTACGACCTTGGCGGAGGTACTTTCGATATCTCTATCCTTGAGCTTGGCGATGGCGTTTTCGAAGTGAAATCAACCAACGGTGATACCCACCTTGGCGGTGATGACTTCGACCACAATGTTATCGACTGGCTGGCAGAAGAGTTTATGAAAGACGAAGGCATTGATCTGCGTAAAGATCCGATGGCTCTTCAGCGTCTGAAAGAAGCTGCCGAAAAGGCTAAGATCGAACTGTCAAGCTCGACATCAACCGAAATCAACCTGCCTTACATCATGCCGGTTGACGGTATTCCCAAACACCTCGTTCGCACCCTCACCCGTGCAAAATTCGAGCAGCTCAACGATAAGCTCATCAGGGCTACCATCGAGCCGTGCCGTGCCGCACTGAAGGATGCCGGACTGACTGCCGCTGATATTGATGAGGTTATTCTGGTTGGTGGTTCAACCCGTATCCCTGCAATCCAGAAAGTGGTTGAGGAATTCTTCGGAAAAGCACCTTCGAAAGGGGTAAATCCCGACGAGGTTGTGGCCATCGGAGCTGCCATTCAGGGCGGTGTACTCACCGGCGAAGTAAAGGATGTGCTGCTGCTTGATGTTACTCCGCTGTCGCTGGGTATCGAAACCCTGGGTGGCGTAATGACCCGCCTGATTGAATCGAATACCACCATTCCTACCAAGAAATCGGAAGTATTCTCAACGGCAAGCGATAACCAGCCTTCGGTAGAGATTCACATTCTGCAGGGAGAACGCCCCATGGCAAGCGGCAACAAGAGCATTGGCCGTTTCCACCTCGATGGAATTCCGCCCGCACCGCGTGGCGTTCCCCAGATTGAAGTTACCTTCGACATCGACGCCAACGGTATTCTGAATGTATCGGCAAAGGATAAGGGAACCGGAAAGTCGCAGCAGATTCGTATTGAGGCTTCTTCAGGACTGACCGATGAGGAGATCAGAAGAATGAAGGACGAGGCCACCGCCAATGCCGAAGCCGATAAAAAGGCCAAGGAAGAGGTTGATAAACTGAATGGTGCCGACTCCATGATCTTCCAGACCGAAAAACAGCTGAAAGAGTTTGGTGACAAACTGCCGGCTGACAAAAAAGCACCCATCGAAAAGGCGCTTGAGGAACTGAAAGAGGCTCACAAAAATAAGAATATCCCCGCCATAGATGCAGCCATGGCTTCAATCAACAACGCATGGACTGCAGCCAGCGAGGAGATGTACAAAGCCACTCAGGAAGCCGGACAACCCGGCCCTGATCCCTCGGCAGCAGGTGCCACCGGCGGCTCGGCCGGCCCTGACCAGGAGGTAACCGATGTGGACTTTGAAGAAGTGAAATAATTGTGTATAAAGCATAGCTTCTGCACGAAATTTGCAGCAACAGGCGGGTCGGATGATCCGCCTGTTGTGTTTTAAGCCATTCGGTTCTCTACCTGTTTTTGGAGTAAAGCTCGGGTAAAACCTGAAGGTAGCGGGGGCGGGTTCCGGTTTTGCAGAAATCCGTTTAATCAGGCATAAAGATTATGCTTACCTTTACCTCTTCATTGGAAACTTTACCATGAAAAGACATATAGCAACCCTGTTATTATTGTTGTTCTGGGTGCCGGCCGGCCTGATGGCACAGGCCAACAAACCGGTCAGAATTGAAATTCCCGTTAAGGAAGATGCTGATATCTACAAGGTTGTACCCTGTGGCGAGAACGGCGTAACCATTACCTATCTGAGTGCCGATACCGATGATAACAACAATCTGCTGTGGGTTACGGCAATGCTCGATGCCGATCTGAAAGAGGTCTGGCGGAGGACTTTTGCTCTTCCCAGAGGCTTTTCGCATGAAGAAACGCTCTACAGCAACAATCACCTGATTAGTTTCTTTCACTATCCGCGCGGCTCGGGCGAGGGGAATTTTAGGGTTCTGGACATTAATGTGAGCGACGGTTCAATGGTTGAGATCACCTACACCATTCCCGAAAAAGCCGGAATGGCCTATTTCAGCATTGGCGGGCAGTTTGCGGTGGCAGGCATCAACATCAAAAACGACGAATCCATCATGCTGGTCTATCAGTTCGGCAGCAGACAGGTATCGCAGATTTCGCCGGGAGTGGCCGGCACCGCCGTTATTGAATCCATCAGCATCGACCAGCCTTCGGGGATTATTTCAGCCATCATCAGGACGCCCGGTTCAGCCAAAAAACGCGCCTATTATCTGGTTAAGTCCTATTCGAGCGGGCAGGTTATCTCAACCCTTCAGCTGAATAAGTTCGACGATAACCGGATGATCAACACCGCATTTGTGTATCGCGCCGACGCTGAAACCGATCTAATCATCGGCTCGTACGGGCGTACCAGCAAAACCCGTACAATTCAGGGCGTTGAATCGATCGGGGTGGCATCCACCGGTTTCTTCTCCATTGTGATTAAGAACAATCAGGAGGAGAAAACCAATTTGTTTGAGTTTACCGATTTTGAGAACTTTTTCAGGTATTTGCGACGCCCCTCCGATTTGCGGTTAAGGCGTACAGCCGGCCGGCTTGAGCGCGGACGCGACTTTTCCATGGATCACGATATCCTGTCCCACCCGATTTTCCCCTGGAAAGATCAGTATATCTTTATTGCCGAGGCCTATTACCCTGAATACCGTACCGTTACCACGATGGTTTATGATTATTACGGGCGGCCCTATCCGTCCACCTACGCCATTTTCGAAGGTTTCAGGTACCTCACCACCTTTATTGCCGGTTTTGATAAATCGGGCAACCTGTTGTGGAATAACGACCTCGAATTTCAGGACCTGCTGACTCAGCGCCTGAAACGCCGGGTGCTTGCATGGGAGGAGCAGGATGGGCTGGTATTGGCTTACGCCAACGAAGGGAACCTCTCAACCAAGCTTATCGACCAGAATAAAACGGTGGAGAGTATCGCACACACCGCAATTGAAACCCTGAACCCCCGCGATCGTGTATCAAATGATGAGAACAGCATCATCGAACACTGGTACAACAATTACTTTATCGTTTACGGCTATCAGCAGGTTAAGAACAACTATGTGACCAGCAGGAATAACAAGTATGTGTTCTATATCAATAAGATGGCTTACTTTTAATCGTTTCCCTGCTTTTCTTTCGTGTTAACCGGAGTGGTATGAAACGGTTCGGAACTCTGTTAATTATCCTTTTGTCACTGGTATCTGCTTTTCACGGATGCAGTAAAGGTGATGATTCGCCTCGGTCCAAATCCGTTTGGATTGAGCGTTATTTCGCAGAGATTACCTCGGGCAGATATCCGGATATCCGTGCAATTTCGTGGTGGCACGAAGATTTTGACCATACACGCCTTACCATCAATTCTTCGTCAGAATCGTTGGAAACTTACCGGAAAATGGTGAGTAACGATATTTTTATCACAGGTTGCCTGTTTGAAAACGGCGGGCTGGTGCCGGTGCCGGAAAGGATTTACCATTCAGCTTTCCCCGGTTTTGGAGGAACGGAAGATGTGGTCTCAGCCGGGAAGATTGAGGATTTTGAGCAACTGGCGCAGAAGGAGATTGCCTGGGCTTACTTTTCGAACAATTGGATGGATAGCCTGATCTTTCCGAAAGAAGCAGTTGAAGTGATCGCCGGAGCGGGGAGTGTGCCGTTTATCCGCCTGATGTTCCGGAGTGTTTTTGTGGAAAATCAGGCTGATCCGAAGTATCAAATGCTTGACATTGTCAGCGGGAAATATGACCGGACAATTAAAGCCTGGGCAAATGAAGCCAAAAGCTGCAGAAGCAGCCTGCTGGTGGAGTTCGGTACCGAAGTTAACGGCAGATGGTTCCCGTGGAACGGTTCATATTACGGAGGAGGCACTACCGGCCGGTACGGCGATCCCGGTTATCCCGACGGGCCTGAGATATTCAGGGATGCTTACCGCCATATCATCGAACTTTGCAATCAGGAGGGATGCAGCAATATTACCTGGTTTTTCCATTTCGATGTCAATGACGACCCGGAAGAATGGTGGAATGCGCCGGTTTACTATTATCCCGGTGATGACTATATCAACTGGATTGGAGTCAGCACCTATGGCCCGCAGCAGAAGGGCGAAGATTATGTTAATCCTGAGGAGCTGATCAGGAAAGCATATCGGAAAATGAAGGAAGTATCCTTGAATAAGCCTTATGCCATCCTTGAATTTGGAGTAACGGAATTGTAGCAAGAACCAATTGCTACAGTATATTATAATGTAAAACCGAATATAAGTGGCTGTTGTCTGGTGGCTTCATTCTTTTTCTTTATTGTTTGAACACCGGCCTTACAAGAATCAAAATCCTTGTCAGAATTAGCTTATAGAAATAAAAAAGCCGGCAGTTAAAACCGCCGGCTTTTATTGAGATATACTTTGTTAAGGCTTACTTAACCAGGTTCATAAATTCAGCATTGTTGAAGAATTTGATGAATTCGCGGTCTTCAGCAGCCTGAGCTTTCAGTGAAGGATCCTTTTCGATGGCTTTTGTCAGGTTTTCAACAATCATTCTGATGTCGCCATTGCGTGCACCGGCAACTGCCATCAGATAGTAGTTGTGAGCAGTTTCGGTAGCGCACTTCAGTGTGCCGGCAGCTTCTGAGAATTTACCGGTCATGATCTGAGCAAGGCCAACATTGGTGTTGCACTTCCTGCCGCCCATCAGGTTCAGAGCCTGGTCGTATTTACCGGCAGCAATCTGAGTCAGACCGAGGTTGTAGTTGATGTCGGCACCCAGAGTCTTGGCTTTTGCATACTGAGCGGCAGCGCCTTTGAAGTCGTTCTTCTTCGAAGCAAGTGCTCCAAGGTTGAATACAACGGCCTTGTTGTTCGGCTCAAGCTGGTCGGCTTTGTTTAGGTGTGAAGCAGCCTCGCCAAGCTGGTTGTCAAGCAGTTCATAGTAAGCGGCGTTGTTGAAGCCTTTCCAGTCGTTGGGGAACTGGGTGGTAGCGGCTTTGTAGATTCTCAGCTTGGTAGCGTTGTCATCGGTAAGGGTAGCAGCATAGAGCAGCTCCTTGTTGTCGAGTTCCGAAGGATTGCTGGTTGCAAGGGTAGCAATCTGCTCATCGCTCTTCTTGGGCTGGAAGCAGTTAACCTGGATAACGGCGCGGCGGAGCGGAGGCAGGATCTCGTCTTCGATTTCCTTGTAAACAACGCTCATGTTGCGGATTTCCTGCTCGCGTTTTGCAACATCGGGATGTGAGTTAACCACATTCTTAATGATGTTCTTGTCGGCGATGTTCGAAGCTTCGATAGCCTGCATGAATCCGTTCCAGTCTTCGCCATTGGCGTAGAGGTTGAATTTCAGAGTCTCATCGGGTTTCTCAATGATGAAAGGCTCTTTCTTGTCCTTTGCCATCTTTTTAATCATGTCAAGCAGGTGTTTCCTGGCAGTGTGCGCACGGCGCTCTGACAGTCCCTGGTTAAAGCTCTCCTCACCTTCGGGTGATGCCCATGCATTGATATCGATGTCGCGGATGGTGTAACCTTTCTTAATGAAAGCAGCCAGATCGTCAAGTTTCTTCTGTACCTGGTTGTTCCTGTTCAGAGGCAGGTTCAGATTCAGGTCGTGCAGATTAACCTGGAAGTAGATGGTAGCGTTTTCCTTAATGATGGTTTCCTTTTCATATCCGTGATCTGCAAGAATCAGATCTTCATCGTGATAGATTTTTGATCCGGTAATGATAACGCCGTCGGCAAGCTTACGCTCAGGCAGATCGATTACTCTGTATTTACCTTTAATGTCTTCGGGTTTTGCATTCAGCGAAACGGGCTCTTTCGGCTCGTACAGGGTGGGTGATACAACGAGGTCAGAAACATTCATGCCCGGCTGGTAGGGGATGCAGTCAACATAGGTGTAGCTTCCGCCGTTCTTGTAGTTGATAACGATTCCGTCGCCGTTTACATCTTCGCCCTGGAAGTTAACCGGTTTCAGTTTGTATGAAGTTCCCGCATACTTAATTTCAGGCTGGAAGTTCATGGCAGCCTTCTTTGCGAAATATTTCTCAGGGAAGGTAACCTTAACATTTACACAAACGGTGTCGCCTACTCTTACGAGCGGATCAGGAGTGGTTTCGTATTTAACCAGACCATAGTTTTTCTCCATGCTCTTCAGGTTGGCGCTCGGTTTGAATTTGTAGGTAACACCCAGCATCAGAGTTGAGTAAGCATCGTTTTTGTCGTTGCTTTCCAGAATGTCGAGGTCGTCAACAAACATGGTGCGGTGGTTGAACTCGAGGTTCAGATCCCATTTCTCAGCAAGTCTGATGTTAAGTCCAAGACCTGCGGGGATTACAAATTCTGTGTGTGCTTTCTGATCGAAAGGAGCCGGAGCCTGCGGTCCGAAGCGGTCGAGCGTCTCTTCATTGCTGTTTTTGTACAGAACAGATGAGAAGGTTGCCATTCCGCCTCCGGCAAATGCGTAGAAATTAAGGAAGCGCTCAGGTTTGTATCCGAAAATCAGATTTGAGAGGCTGGCAGTCAGATGCAACTGGCCGTCCCAAAGACTGGATGACATCCTGAGATCCTTCTCTTCATATGTACTAACAACCCAGCCATTATTGAATACTCCGCGGAGGCCAATAACGGGGCTGAACTGGTAACCGGCACCAACACCGTAGAATCCGTTTACCCTTTTGTTGTACATGTAGTATTCGTTCACATCACCGTAAAACTGTGAAATTCCCCCGCTTGCCTGCAGGAAAAAGTGTTTGTCATAAGATGATGTAGCCTTACTTGTACCTGTACCTTCGTCCTGCCCGGAAACCAGCACAGGAGCTAAGCCGAACATCAGGATCAGGAGCATCATGGCAGATTTGTAGATTGCTTTTTTCATAATGGGTTTGATTAAAATTATCGTTTTAGGTTGTTTTTTTTCTGATTGTTTTTACTTGCTCAAAAGTTTGCGCAAATATAGGGCTGTTTTACAGGTTTTCAAAAAAAAACCTGTAAAAATGGATTGTTAATTAAAAATTTTTGACTTTTTTGTCTTTCATCAGCTCGGGAAATAC
>LUZO01000377.1 GCA_001603685.1 Bacteroidales bacterium Bact_23 | reverse complement strand
GGATTGTTGACCTTGAAATTCCTGTAATCAGCACCACAGCCGTTAGCGGAAACCTGGGCTACAATCCGACCGTAGTTGCTCCCGTATTCATCGGACTTGACAACTGCGAAGGCGTTTTCACCCCGAATGTAACTACCTCAGGCGTTTCAAACAGCGGTTGCGAATACACCCAGAACTGGACCGCCACCTATACCGACGGTTGTGGCAACGCAGCTGCTCCCGTGAGCATTACCTACACCTGGACCGTTGACACCGAGATTCCCGTAATCAGCACCACAGCCGTAAGCGGTGACCTTGGCTGCAACCCGACCGTAGTAGCTCCCGTATTCACCGGACTTGACAACTGCGAAGGCGCATTCACCCCGGTTGTAACTACCGCCGGCGCTACCAACAGCGGCTGCGAACACAGCCAGACCTGGACAGCTTCCTACACCGATGCCGCCGGAAACAATGCCGTTCCCGTAAGCATCACCTACACCTGGATTGTTGACCTTGAAATTCCTGTAATCAGCACCACAGCCGTTAGCGGAAACCTGGGTTACAACCCGACCGTAGTTGCTCCCGTATTCACCGGTCTCGACAACTGCGAAGGTGTTTTCACCCCGAATGTAACTACCTCAGGCGTATCAAACAGCGGTTGCGAATACAGCCAGAGCTGGACCGCTACCTATACCGACGGTTGTGGCAATGTTGCCGCTCCCGTAAGCATCACCTACACCTGGACCGTTGACACCGAGATCCCCGTAATCAGCACCACAGCCGTTAGCGGCGACCTTGGCTGCAACCCGACCGTAGTAGCTCCCGTATTCACCGGACTTGACAACTGCGAAGGCGCATTCACCCCGGTTGTAACTACCGCCGGCGCTACCAACAGCGGTTGCGAATACAGCCAGACCTGGACTGCTACCTATACCGATGCTGCCGGAAACAATGCCGTTCCCGTAAGCATTACCTACACCTGGATTGTTGACCTTGAAATTCCTGTAATCAGCACCACAGCCGTTAGCGGAAACCTGGGCTACAACCCGACCGTAGTTGCTCCCGTATTCACTGGTCTCGACAACTGCGAAGGCGCATTCACCCCGAATGTAACCACCTCAGGCGTTTCAAACACTGGTTGTGAATACACCCAGAGCTGGACCGCCACCTATACCGACGGTTGTGGCAACGCAGCTGCTCCCGTAAGCATTACCTACACCTGGACCGTTGACACCGAGATTCCGGTAATCAGCACCACAGCCGTTAGCGGCGACCTTGGCTGCAACCCGACCGTAGTTGCTCCCGTATTCACCGGACTTGACAACTGCGAAGGCGCATTCACCCCGGTTGTAACCACTGCCGGCGCTACCAACAGCGGTTGCGAATACAGCCAGACCTGGACTGCTACTTATACCGATGCCGCCGGAAACAATGCCGTTCCCGTAAGCATCACCTACACATGGATTGTTGACCTTGAAATTCCTGTAATCAGCACCACAGCCGTTAGCGGAAACCTGGGCTACAACCCGACCATAGTTGCTCCCGTATTCACCGGACTTGACAACTGCGAAGGTGTTTTCACCCCGAATGTAACCACCTCAGGCGTTTCAAACACCGGTTGCGAATACACCCAGAGCTGGACCGCCACCTATACCGACGGTTGTGGCAACGCAGCTGCTCCCGTGAGCATTACTTACACCTGGATTGTTGACACCGAGATTCCCGTAATCAGCACCACAGCCGTTAGCGGCGACCTTGGCTGCAACCCGACCGTAGTTGCTCCCGTATTCACCGGAATGGACAACTGCGAAGGCGAATTCAGCCCGAATGTGGCTACAGCAGGTGTAACCATCAATGGCTGCAGCTATGTACAGACCTGGACCGCTACCTATACCGATGCCGCCGGAAACGAAGCCATCCCCGTAAGCATCACCTACATCTGGACCGTTGACACCGAGATTCCCGTAATCAGCACCACAGCCGTAAGCGGCGACCTTGGCTGCAACCCGGTTGTTGAAGCTCCTGTTTTCACCGGATTCGACAACTGCGAAGGCGTATTCACTCCGAATGTTACCACCGAAGGTGCCGTTAGCAACGGCTGCGAATACACCCAGACCTGGACCGCCAACTATACCGATGCCTGCGGCAATGTAGCTGAAGAGGTGTCCGTAACCTATACATGGATTGTTGACCTTGAAGCTCCCGTATTTACTGTTGCACCTGTAGATGTTACCGTAAATTGCAACGGAGAAGGCAACATTGAAGAACTGAACAACTGGCTGAACAGCGTTGTAGTTGCCGATAACTGCAGCGAGGTTACCCTGATCAATGATTTTGCAGGCCTGAGCGACCTCTGTGGCGCTACCGGTTCGGCTACCGTAACCTGGACAGCTACCGATGCCTGCGGCAATATTTCAACAGCCAGCGCTACTTTTACCATCGTTGATGAAACTGCTCCCGTATTCACCGCCATCCCTGAAGATATGACCGTTGAGTGCGACGGAGAAGGCAATGCAGCAGCTCTTGAAAACTGGCTTGCCGGTGCAGCAGCTACCGACCTCTGCGGTGAAGTAGTAATTACCAATAGCTTTGAAGGCCTGAGCAGCCTCTGCGGTGCTACCGGTTCGGCTACCGTAATCTGGACAGCAACCGACGACTGCGGAAACACCGCTCAGACTACCGCCACATTCACCATCGTTGATACTCAGGCTCCCGTTATCGATTGTCCTCAGGATATCGTAGTTAACGCTGAGGCCGGTATGTGCGGCGCATGGGTTGTAGTTCCCGTTCCTGCAGCAAACGACAATTGCAGCAATGTAACCCTGGTTAACAGCATCAACGGAACAGCCAATGCTACCGGTTCATACCCCGCAGGAGTTACCACCATCACCTGGACCGCTACCGATGACTGTGGCAATGCTTCAACCTGCACCATGACCATCACCGTAGTGGATAATGAGGATCCCACCATCATCTGCCCCCAGAACATCACCGTTAATACAGACCCGGGCGTATGCGAAGCATTCGTAAATGTTCCCCAGCCTGTTGTTGCCGATAACTGCGAAATCCGCACCGTGGTTAACACCTACACCCAGACCGACGATGCATCGGCAGTATATCCTGCAGGTACAACCGTAGTATGGTGGACAGTAGTGGATATGTCAGGAAATGCAGCCAGCTGTTCAATGACCGTTACCGTTGTTGATGCTGAAGCCCCGGTCATCATATGCTCTGATAACATTGTGGTAAATGTTGATCCGGGCGTATGCGAAGCATTCGTTAATGTTCCCCAGCCTGAAGTTTCTGACAACTGCGGTGTTGAAAGCCTTATAAACGACTATAACAGTACCGGTAACGCCAGCGGAATCTACCCCGTAGGCACCACCACCATCACCTGGACCGTGACCGACATCCATGGCAATGCATCGGATTGCAAGATGACCATTACCGTTATTGACAACGAACTCCCCGAAATCATTTGCCCTGAGGATATCGCATTAAATACCGATGCCGGTGTATGCGGTGCATTTGTAACCGTTCCCCAGCCCGTTGTTTCCGATAACTGTGGCGTTGAGAGCGTAACCAACAGCTTCAACAATTCAGCTGATGCCAGCGGAAACTACCCGGTTGGTACCACCACCATTACCTGGACTGTAACCGATATCCACGGCAATGTATCGGAGTGCGAAATGACCGTAACCGTTACCGATAACGAACTTCCGGAGATCATTTGCCCTGAGGATATCGCATTAAACACCGATGCCGGAGTATGCGGTGCATTTGTAACCGTTCCCCAGCCCGTTGTTTCCGACAACTGCGGCGTTGAGAGCGTAACCAACAGCTTCAACAATTCAGCTGACGCCAGCGGAAACTACCCGGTTGGTACCACCACCATTACCTGGATTGTAACCGATATCCACGGCAATGTATCGGAGTGCGAAATGACCGTAACCGTTACCGACAACGAACTCCCCGCAATTGAGTGCCCCACTGACATTACCATTGCTGCAGGTGCCGATTGCTCGGTACAGATTGAAATTCCCCAGCCGGTTGCAACCGATAACTGCGGTGTTGAAACTGTGGTTAACAACAGAGGAATGTACGGTATCGTTACCCTAGAGGCAGGCGTTCATGAAATTACCTGGACTGCCACCGACATCCATGGAAATGAGGCAAGCTGCACCATGACCATTACGGTAACTGCCGGCCCCGTTGCTAACGACGACTATGCAACTACAGAAATGAATGTTCCTGTAAATGTTGAGGTACTGGAGAATGATACCGATTGCGACAACAATATCGATCCTTCAACCGTAGCTGTAATCAGCAACCCGGCAAACGGATTCACCATGGTTGATCCCCAGAACGGAAACATCCTCTACACCCCGAATGCCGGATACTACGGTACCGATACCTACATCTACCGAGTATGCGATCTGAGCGGACTCTGTTCTGAGGCTACCGTTACCATCGTAATCGAGGGAGAAGGTCCTGCCGTTATCCGCCTGATTGCTGTGGAAGATAGGGATACCACCCTGGTTAACACTCCGAGGAACATCGTTAACATGTACAACGACATCATCCCCGAAGGCATCGTAGCAGGCATTGAAATCCTGACCCAGCCTTCGAACGGAAGCCTTGTGCTGAAGAGCGATATGACAGTAACCTACACTCCGGCTACCGGCTTCACCGGCACCGATGAGTACACCTACATTCTGTTCGACATCAACGGCGTAGCAATCTCCGATACCGCAAAATCAGTGATCGTGGTTGTTCCCGAAGGTGGCCGTGCCGAAGTAACCATCTACAATGTGATTACTCCCAACGGCGACGGACGCAACGACAGGTGGATCATAGACGGAATTGAAGAGTATGCCGACAACGAAGTTCTCCTCTTCAACCGCTGGGGCGATCAGATCAGATACTTCGAAAACTACAACAACACATCCGTTGTATGGGACGGAACCAACAGAAACGGAAAGATTCTGCCTGACGGAACCTACTACTACATCGTAAAACTGAGATCAGTAAGCGAAATCTTTACCGGCTGGGTTATCATCCACGACGGCAAATAAAAAACCGGAAAAAGCGCCGGCCGGCAAATGGAGGGTTTAAGGGGTTTGAATCCCATGCCGGCCGGTAGCAACCGGAAATGGAAACAAAAAGGGAAAACAAAAAAGGAAACAATAATCTTATAATCGCTAGTAAAATGAAAAAGACAATACTCATCATCGGACTGTTTCTGATAACAGTAAGTGCCATGTCTCAAAGAGACGCACTCTACAGCCAGTTCATGTTCAACAGGCTCGTTATCAACTCGGGTTATACCGGAAGCCGTGATATGCTCACCATGACTCTTCTGAATCGTTATCAGTGGGTTGGCTTTGGCGATGGCGCTCCGCGTACAATTACCTTCAGTGCACATTCTCCCCTGCGCAATGAAAATGTTGCTCTGGGTATGTATGTTTACGCCGATCAGGCCGGTCCTTTTACCGATGTCGGATTTATGGGGAACTATGCATACCGCGTACGCCTGTTCCAGGGTGTGCTCTCACTCGGACTGCAGGCCGGATTCAATCAGGTGAATGTTGACTGGAATGCCCTGAATATGCGCGATGGCGACGACGAGGTCATCACCAGCAGGCCTAAGAACAAAATCCAGCCCGACGCCAACTTCGGAATCTACTACTATACAAAATCGTATTACCTCGGTGTTTCATCAAAACAACTGTTCGAAAGCCAGTACGGTAAGGTAGATTTTGAAAATGGCCTTGCCACATACGGTACTCTGGCCAGACACTTCTACGGAATAGCCGGAATGGCGCTTCCTCTGGGCGACAATGTTGTATTCAGGCCAGGAATGATGTTTAAATACACCGCCAATGCTCCCCTCAATGTGGATCTGAACGCCAGCTTCCTCATCAACGACCTGATCTGGCTGGGAACATCATACAGAACAAATAAGAATGCCATTACCAGCAAAAATGCCGTCGTATTCATGATCGAACTCAACCTTACTGAAAACTGGAGACTCGGTTATTCCTACGATTATTATCTTACCGAAATGAAAACCCATTCAAACGGATCACACGAGATAATGATCTCTTACGACATGAACCTGTTTAAACCCAGAACAATGACTCCCAGGTATTTCTAAGCCGGAAATCAAGCGAGTTTATATCAGGATTTATTAACCGAGTTAAAGAAGTAAAGCTATGAAAACCAAATATCTGATTCTGCTGGCCGCTTTTGCCATACTGATCAACCCGAAGATTTTCGCTCAGAAATCAAAAGCCGACCGGCTATTCACCCGCTTTGAATATGCAAAGGCAGCTCCCTATTATGAGAAACTGGCTGCAAAAAAGAATAAACACGAAACTTATGCGCTTACCCGCCTGGGTGACTGCTACCGCCTTACCCGCAATTTTGAGGCTTCGGCCAAATGGTATGGCCAGGCAGTTGCCGGCGAAGGCGCCGCTGCCGAAACCTATTTCAACTATGGCCAGGTACTGCGCAGCCTGGGAAGGTACGACGAAGCCGCCGCACAGTTTAACCACTATGCCGCTCTGAATCCGGCCGATCCCCGCGGAAAATTGTTTGCAGGATACAGCAATGAGGTAAAAACCTGGAGCGAACCTGAATTCGTTTATGAGATCAAAAATGCAGAATCCCTGAATTCCGAATTCTCCGATTTCTCGCCCGTATATGTGAATGACGGAATGGTATTTACCACCGACCGCATGTCGAAAGCCGGCGAAAAACGATACGGCTGGACCGGTTCCTACTACCTCGACCTGTTCTATGCACCTCTGAAAGAGGATGAGAAATCAGGTGCCATGCAGCCCGGAAGCCCTTCGCTCTATTCAAGTTTCCTGAACCAGCCCTACCACGATGGCCCGGCTACCTTCCCGGCTGATTTTAAAACCATCTTCTTCACCAGGGTTGAAAATAAAGCGGGCGAACTGGATTCCTCAAGATATTACACCAACCGCCTGAAACTCTATTCAAGCAGGTTCGAAGACGGAAAATGGAGCAATCCCGAACCTTTCTTCCTGAACAGCGACTCCTACTCAGTGGGCCATCCGGCACTGAGCGCCGACGGGAACACCCTCTACTTTGTGTCGGATATGCCCGGCGGCTTCGGTGGTACCGACATTTATCTCGTAAAAAAACAGGGAGAGGGATGGGGCCCGGCCATCAACCTGGGAGCTGAAATCAATACCTTCGGTAATGAGATGTTTCCCTACATGCACAAGGATAGCGTACTCTATTTCTCATCCGATACGCACCCCGGTCTTGGCGGACTCGACATCTTCAAATCGGTAAAGAACGGCGATGGCTGGGAGAAGCCCGAAAACCTGAAAGCACCTGTCAACTCACCTGCCGACGATTTCGGAATTGTAATCAGCAACGACAACAGCCAGGGAATGTTCAGCTCGAACAGACCCGGAGGCAAAGGCGAAGACGATATTTATATGATCTCCATCAGCGAACGCTATCCCGATTCTATCCTGATTGCCGGAGTGATAAGGGATAAGGAGTCGATGAAAGCATTGAAGAATGCCACCATTTTCGTGCTGAATACCGAAACCGATGAGGTGATGGTTCTGAAAACCGACAACGAAGGCCGTTATTCACTCAATGCAAAAAGAGGTGCCTCGCTGGTAGTCAAGGGAATTGACAAAGGATACTCTCCCGATTGCATGAGCGTTGCGCTGGATGTAATGTCGAAGGAAACCGGCAGGGAAAACCGCGACCTGCTGCTTGGGAAATACCAGGTGGATCAGATATTCAGGCTCGAAAATATCTATTACGATTTTGATAAATGGAACATCAGGGCAGATGCAGCCGTTGAACTCGATAAAGTGGTTAACTTCCTGAAAGACAACCCTGATATCATTGTGGAACTCGGCTCGCATACCGACTCAAGGGGAAGTCTGAAGTATAATGACAGGCTGTCGAACCGCAGGGCCGAATCGGCTGTGGATTATATTGTGGCAGCCGGAATCAATAAGAACAGAATTACCGCCAAAGGCTACGGTGAGAGAAATCTCATGAACAAATGCGCCGACGGCGTGGAATGTACAGATGAGGAACACCAGGAAAACAGGCGCACCGAAATCAAGATCTCGGGAACCGTTGAACTGACCGGTTCAGGACAGAGCCATCCGCTTGACAATTACAAAGCCGGACAGGTTCTCAGGCTGAATGATTTCAATGAGGAGTTCTTCAAAAACTGTGACAATGCCAGTGCTCCGGGAACGCTTCCCGTATTCTCGGCACCGGTAAATTAAACCACCCCTGGCTGCTCCTGAACTCATTGAGCAGATCAGGCTTACAGATGCCCCCTAAGTTTCCTTTATTTTGTTTTCCTGCAGAAGGGCCCGGTTCCGGGTCCTTCTGCCTTTTTCGGGAAGTTGCTGCAATTGATGCAGATTGCGTACGAAAGGCTATGCGCTACTCCCGGTTCAACTCAGATCCAGTACCATCTGAAGGTTGGTTCTTTTATAGGGAGAAGGGCGCCCCTGAATTGCCTTAAAACCCAGTTTGTAATAAAGGTTGGTGGCAGGTTTTAATACGGTGTTGGTCTCCAGGTAAATGTTGGATGCACCGGCTTCCCTTGCCGCATCGATCACAGCCCGGCCCAGCATCAGGCCTATGTGCTTTCCCTGTGCCTTTGGTGAAACCGCCATTTTGGCCATTTCAAAATCGTATTCCGGATCATCCATTCTGATGAGGGCGCACACACCAACCGGCTCATTATTATACAGAGCCACGAATATCTTCCCGCCTTTGTTCAGGATATATTCTTCCGGATTATCCAGCGCCCTGAAATCGGAATTCTCCATTTCAAAATAAGCGGAGATCCACTCCTCGTTCAGCGTTCTGAAGGCAGACCGGTATTGCGGCTGGTACTCCACAATCCGCACATCCTTGTTCTCGTGTAGCTGACTTTGTTTCTGCATCGGTTTGTGTTTTGATTTTTATTCCGGCCGTATCCTCAAAAAAACATCTGAAACTGAAAAATCTGTGCTTTGCCAATTTGATAATCTCAAAGCAAAACAGCCATAAACATGAATTTCTTCAGGGCTTCTGTTTTTGAAGATAAACAACAGCTTCCTGTCCGGTTCCTGTCCGGAATCTTTGTCAGACATCTCAAATATAGTAAAATATCCGTTTGGGTGAAAGCAGGCACGGAAGCCATTTTATTTCACCCCCGGGCCATCATTGGCCGGAAAATCATGGTTTTACCCTGTTTTTCCTCCTGAGCCTGCAGTTGTACCGTCTGCAAATTGCAATACCGGCCACGACGATAATTATGAATGGCCATAAATTGATCAGAGCAACAAAGAACCAGAGCAGGTTGGTCCACCCGTTATGGATTGCCCGGACGAGTTTCGGGCCAAATCCGAAGGGGGAGCTTGTTTTCTCATAAAAAGTTATGGTCAGTGTGCTGAAAGCAACCCGGTCGTTCAAAAATTTCAGCCGTCCTTCAATTGATTCAATATCCGCCCTCAGACTGCCGATCTCCTTTTCAATCTCCAGGATCTCCTGAACCCTGACGGCCTGTTTAAGCAACTCGCGGTAGCGCGCTTCAAGCTCTTTTTTGGTCCTGACCCGGGCTTCAATATCAATAAACTCTTCTGTTACATCCATTGTGCTGACATTCTTGCTGTCGATCTTTCTGGCACTTTGTGAGATCCGCTCCAGAAGCAAATCAAACTTGTCGGCCGGAACCCGTATGGTAACGCGGTATTCCCGCCTGTCGTTGTAAACATAAACATTGTCGTTCGAGAGGTAGCCTTTAAATTCGGCAACGCTTGTGGCGATAACCTCCTTTGTTTCTGCAACATCGGATGTTTCGAAGCTGATTTCTCCCTCCTTGATGATTTTACGGTCGGCGGCGGGAAGCTCCTGCGAAGCCTCCGGGCTTTCGGGCTTTAAGGATTTGTCGTATAAAATATCGGGAGCCGCTTCGTACGCACCCGGATTCTGGTGGCAGGAGTACAAAACGGTCAGCGCAATGAAAATCAGAGGTCTGAAAGTGTGTTTCATGGTTTTTGTCTTTAATGGTTACTCTGTAAAACGAAAGCGGCCTGTTTGCCAACAGATACCTTAATAACGCAGTTGCCGGCTGTTCTGTTATACAGATTGGAAAAATATAATAGAACAATTCCCGCTCTGCTCAATTGTTCTAAATATTTTAACCATTGGCATTTACGATTGTAA